>JBBRJB010000153.1:0-6461 GCA_038220085.1 Burkholderiales bacterium | reverse complement strand
CGTGTCCATTACGGGATGCCGGCACGTGACAGGCTTCCTGACAGGCTCCTACGGCTCGGTCTGCGCGAGTTTTTCTTCCAGTGCCTCGACCCGGGCCCGCAGGGCGCGAAGCAACTCCACCTGCACCTCGAATTCGTCACGAGTAACGAGTTCCAACTTGGAGAAGGTCTGCCCCATCAGCGCCTTGACATTGCGCTCCAGGTCCGCCGCCGGGCTAGCCCGGAACATTTCCAGCAGTTTCTGCTGGAAGTCGTGAACGAAGCTCTGTTTTTCCATGAAGCTGCCCCAGCTGCGATGAGTCCGATGAACGATTTTCGAGGATAGCACGCGGGTTTGCGCAGGCGCGCCTGGGCCGCTTGCCGAGCGACTTAGACCGGGTGCATTTCTGCAGTGCAATGCACCAAAGAGAGGCGGTATTTTGATTGCGCCCCGTTGTGGGGCGCGGTTCCCGGAATTGCCTTCGTCCATAATCGCCGCAAATCCACGATAAGCCATTGATTCAACGAAGTCTTTTCGCTGGCATGGGAAGTGCTAATACATGCTTGGCCACAGCCCGCTGAGTCGGGCGTGCTGACAAATATTCATGGCCCCGTCTCGGGGCTGACAAGGAAGTGAACGTGAAAAGATTCGGTGCTGGCCTCATGACGGCGGGATCCCTGTTAGCCGTGGCGGCTCTGGGGAGCATGATCGTTCCCGGCGCGGCGATCGCGCAACCGGTCACTGCCAATGTCTCGGTCGTTACTGATTATCGGTTTCGCGGAATCTCGCAGTCGTTCAGGCGGCCGGCGCTCCAGGGCGGCGTGGACTACGCCCACGCCAGTGGTTTCTACGTCGGTGGCTGGGGCTCGACCGTGGACAAGGACTTCCTTGCCGGCACCAACGGTGTCGAAATCGACGTGTACGGCGGCTACAAGTTCCCGGTCGGAGCGGGGTGGACCATGGATGTGGGGGTCCTGCAGTATCTCTATCCGGGCGAATCGCTCTGGAATACCACCGAACTGTACGTCGGCGGCAGCTGGCAATGGCTCTCGCTCAAGTACTCGCACTCGGTCAGCAGCGATACCTTCGGTTTCGTAGATTCGCGCGGATCGGGTTACCTCGATGCAACCGCCATCTACCCGCTGGCGGAGGGATTGAACCTGGTTGGCCACGTCGGATATCAGAAGTTCAAGAATTACAGCGCAAGCGACTACAGCGATTACCGGCTGGGCGCAACCTACGACTGGTACGGATTCACCTGGGGCGCCTCGGTCTATGGCACCAGCGAGGACGTCCGGTTTTCCAAGCCCGGCGGCAAGACCCGGGATCTGGGCAAGGCCGGACTGGTGCTCTCCGTGAGCAAGACGTTCTAACGGCGCTTGCCCCACCGATGCCCCGACCGGGTTGAGCCCGCAGTCGAAACACCAGGAGTAAACATGAAACTGATCACCGCCATCATCAAGCCGTTCAAGCTCGACGAGGTCCGGGAGGCACTGTCCGCCATCGGCGTGCAGGGCATCACCGTCACCGAGGTCAAGGGCTTCGGCCGGCAGAAAGGGCACACCGAGTTGTATCGGGGTGCCGAGTACGTCGTGGACTTCCTGCCGAAGGTCAAGGTCGAGGCAGCCGTGTCCGACGACCTGGTCGAGCGCGCCGTGGAGGCGGTGGAGCAATCCGCCCGCACGGGCAAGATCGGGGACGGCAAGATCTTCGTCTTCGATCTGCAGCAGGTCGTTCGCATCCGAACCGGTGAAACCGGCGCCGATGCGCTCTGAACCGCCGACATCACGCATATTGCAACAGGAAACAGGGGATCCTCATATGACCAAGATTTCGATCAAGCGCCTGTGCGCCATGCTCGCGGTGCTCGCGGCGGTGGTGCTGGGCGGCCCGCTGGCGTCGGCTGCCGATGTCCAGGAACCGCTGCGCGTTGCGGATGCCACCACGATGCTTCTGGCGCAGGCGGCCCCGGCTGCGGATGCGAGTGCGGCGGCCGCACCGGCGGCCGCACCGGAGGCCGCCCCGGCGCCGACACTCAACAGCGGCGACACGGCCTGGATGCTGACCTCGACGATGCTGGTCATCCTGATGACCATCCCCGGCCTGGCGCTGTTCTACGGCGGGCTTTCCCGCTCCAAGAACATGCTCTCGGTGCTGATGCATGTCATGGTGATCTTTGCGCTGATCACCGTGCTGTGGGCGATCTACGGCTACAGCCTGGCTTTTGCCGATGGCGGCAGCTTCTACGGTGGATTCAGCAAGCTGTTCCTCGCCGGCATCACTCCGGATACCTTGTCCGGCACCATTCCCGAGTACGTGTTCGTGGCCTTCCAGTCGACCTTCGCGGCGATCACCTGCGCGCTGATCGTGGGCTCCTATGCCGAGCGGATCAAGTTTGCCGCCGTTCTGCTGTTCTCGGTCCTGTGGTTCACCCTCGCCTACCTGCCGATCGCGCACATGGTCTGGGCGCCCCCCGGGCTCCTGTTCAAGGACGGCACGCTCGACTTCGCCGGCGGCACCGTGGTGCATATCAATGCCGGGGTTGCCGGACTGGTGGGTGCCTGGGTGATCGGTCGCCGGCTCGGTTACGGCCGTGAGGCAATGGCGCCGCACAGCCTGACGTTCACGATGATCGGGGCGTCGCTGCTGTGGGTCGGCTGGTTCGGTTTCAACGCCGGGTCGGCGTTGACCGCCGGCGGCGTGGCAGGGCTGGCATTCATCAACACCATCCTCGCCACCAGCGGTGCGACGATCGCCTGGCTGCTCGGTGAAGCCATGGCCAAAGGCAAGCCGTCGATGCTCGGTGCCGCGTCGGGCGCCGTCGCCGGACTGGTGGCAATCACTCCCGCGGCCGGCTTCGTCGGTCCGATGGGATCGATCGTGATCGGGTTGGTCGCCGGATTCCTGTGTCTCTGGGGCGTCAATGGTCTAAAGCGCATGCTCGGTGCCGACGACGCGTTCGACGTGTTCGGCGTGCATGGCGTCGGCGGCATCGTCGGAGCCCTGCTCACCGGTGTCTTCGCGTCACCCGGCCTTGGGGGCACCCAGGCGGCGGACTATGCGATGGCGGCCCAGCTCTGGGTGCAACTCAAGAGCGTGCTGATCACCATCGCCTGGTCCGGGATCGTGGCCCTGGTCGCCTTCAAGGTGGTCGACATGCTGGTCGGCTTGCGCGTCACCGAGGATCAGGAACGCGAGGGGCTCGACATCAGCTCCCACGGCGAAACGGCGTATCACCTCTGACGACCGGATACTGGCCGGGCGGTGCTGCCTCCTTCTATCAGGGCGTGCAGCGGGTGGCCGCAGGTTGCGTAGAATGACCGGTCCAGCAGTCCCGGCGCGGGTCTCGCGGACCGCGCCGGCGATCTGCCCCCCGGAAACCCGCTCGAGGTCGTATTCATGTCGTCCCTGAAGATCGCGTTCATCCTCGACCCGCTGTCCAAGCTCAAGATCGAGAAGGACAGCAGCGTCGCCATGATGGCGGCGGCTGCGGCAAGCGGACACCGGATCTTCGCCTGCGAGCAAGGCCAGATCTCCCTGTCCGCGGGAAGGGTGGTGGGTGACTTCGTCGAACTGACCTTGACCGGCGAGCAGCCCCGGTGGTACCGCGCCGGCCCGGTGTCGGAGACGGCGTTGTCCGAGTTCAGCGTCGTGCTGATGCGCAAGGATCCGCCTTTCGACATGGAGTATGTCTACTCCACCTATCTGCTCGAGCAGGCCCAGCGCCAGGGTGCCAGGGTCGTCAACGACCCGCGTGCGGTGCGCGACAACAACGAGAAGTACTCGATCACGGAGTTCCCGGCGCTGACTACGGAAGTGCTGGTCACGCGTGATCCCGGCCGGATCCGCACCTTCATCGCGGAACACGGGCGGGCGGTGCTGAAGCTCCTGGATGGCATGGGCGGCGCCTCCATCTTCATCGTCAAGGCCGATGACCCGAACCTCTCGGTGATCCTCGAGACCATGAATCAGTTCGGTGCCCGGACGGTCATGGCGCAGAAGTACCTGCCCGCCATTGCCCAGGGAGACAAGCGCATCCTGCTGATCGGCGGTGAGCCGGTGCCCTACAGCCTCGCGAGGATTCCACGCAGCGGAGAGTCGCGCGGCAACCTGGCGGCCGGCGGTACCGGCCGCGCACAGCCGCTTTCCGCACGGGATCGCGAGATCGCCGAAACTCTGGCGCCGGTGCTGACGGCGCGCGGCCTGTTTCTGGTCGGGCTGGACGTGATCGGGGACAACCTGACGGAAATCAACGTGACCAGCCCCACCTGCTTCAGGGAGATCGCGGACCAGACCGGCTTCGATGTCGCGGGGATGTTCATCGAGCGGCTGCAGACGCTGGTCGAGAATGCGCCCGATCCGCTGGCTGCCGGACCGGCGCCTCGGCATGCCCGTCAGACGGCCGGATGATCTCGGTACTCGTCATTGCGCACGAGCCTCTGGCCACTGCGCTGATCCACTGTACCAGGCACATCTACGGCCGCCTGCCGTCCCAGGTCGCGGCCCTGGATGTGATACCGGACGAGGATCCGGACGTCGCGCTGCGTTCGGCGCGCGAGCTTGCAGCACGTATCAACGACGGCAGCGGATTGGTCGTGCTGACTGACCTGTATGGCGCGACGCCTGCCCGGATCGCCGTGCAGCTGGTCGAGCCGCTGCGCGTGATGGTGTTTCACGGCGTCAACCTTCCGCTGCTGCTGAAGCTGCTCAATTATCGTCGCAACGTATCGCTCGAGGAGCTGTCCTTGAAGTTGCAGGCATCCATTGGAGATAGTATCGGGCTGGTAACGCCGGATATGGCGCGCCTTGATGGCGCTTCACAAGACTAGGAGTGTGCCCGAGTATGAATCGGCGCCATGATTCATACTCCGGCAGACTCCTGGATCCCGGGCCTGATAACCATCGTGAAACGTGCTGAAGTCACCATCGTCAACCGGCTCGGGCTGCACGCGCGGCCGTCCGCGGCGCTCACGCAACTGGCGACGCGGTTTTCGGCCGAGGTCTTCCTCAGCAAGGGCAACCGGCGCGTCAACGGCAAGAGCATCATGGGCGTGATGATGCTGGCCGCGGCCCGGGGGACCGTCATCGTGGTGGAAACCGACGGCGAAGACGAGGAGGCTGCGTCGAAGGCCCTGGTCGGGCTGATCGAATCCGGGTTCGGCGAAGAGATCACGGACAAGGCGCGCTGATGTTCACCGTTTTCGGCACTCCCATCGGCGGCGGCATCGTGATGGGGCGCGCCTGCGTGGTCGAATCGCGGCTGCTCGACGTGCCGCGCCATCGTCTGGCCAGCGACGCGGCCGTGTCGGAGTTGGAGCGCCTGAAGCTCGCGGCCAGGGAAGTCACTTCGGAACTGCAGCAGGTGGCGGCCCACCTGTCGTCCGACGCCCCGACCGAGGCGCGCGCGCTGCTGGACGTGCACACGATGATCCTGAACGACCCGGCGCTGATCGATGCCGCCTGCGACAAGATCGTCACCGACCTTGTCAACGCGGAATGGGCCGTGGCGGAGAAGGCGGAGGAGCTGGCGGCGCAGTTTCGCGAAATCGACGACCCGTACCTGAAGGAACGCGGCCGCGACGTGGAGCAGGTCACCAGCCGGCTGCTGAAGGCTCTGGCCGGGTCTCGCCTGGCCGTGCTGAGGCCCGAGCCTGACGAAGCGCTGATCTTCGTGGCCCACGACATCTCGCCGGCGGACATGCTCCAGTTGCAGGACGCGCTCGGTTTCGTCATCGAGCAGGGCGGGACCAACTCGCACACGGCAATCCTGGCGCGCAGCCTCAATATCGCGTCGGTGGTCGGCGCATCCAGCGCCAGCAGGCTGATCCGCGACGACGACACGCTGGTGCTGGACAGCGAGGCCGGCGTTGTCATCGTCAACCCCGATGAATTCGTGCTTATCGAGTACCGGGAGCGACAGCAGCTGGCGAAGCTGGAGTCGCAGAAGCTCGGCCGCCTGATCAACGTGCCCAGCACGACGCTCGACGGGCACGCGATCTCGCTGATGGCCAATATCGAGCAGCCGGAAGAGGCTCTCGAGGCGCTGCGGCTGGGGGCAGCCGGCATCGGCTTGTTCCGATCCGAGTTCCTGTTCCTGAACAAGACCCGTCTGCCGGACGAGGACGAGCAGTACGAGGCGTACGCCACCGCGCTCAAGGCGATGCAGGGGCGGCCGGTCACGATCCGCACCATCGACATCGGCGCGGACAAGAGCCTGCCCAGCCAGGAACTGACGCAGGCCGGGGTGTCTGCGCTCGGCCAGCGCGCTATCCGCTACAGCCTGGCCGAGCCGGACATCTTCCTGATCCAGTTGCGGGCCCTGCTGCGCGCGGCCGTGCACGGCCCACTGCGGATACTGTTGCCGATGCTCTCGCATTCTCAGGAGATAGACGCGTCCTTGCTGCTGATCGAGCGGGCCCGGGCGCAGTTGCGTGAGCGTGGCGTCCTCTACGGCGAAAACGTGCCGGTTGGCGGAATGATCG
>JBBRJB010000152.1:0-6468 GCA_038220085.1 Burkholderiales bacterium | reverse complement strand
CGGGAGCCGCAGGAGTTGTTGCCGGCCATCCCGCCGATGGTCGCCTGCGCCGAGGTCGACACGTCCACCGGGAACCAGAGCCCGTGCGGCCGCAGCCAGGCGTTGAGATCATCCAGCACCATACCCGGCTGGACCTCCACCGTCATTGCCTGCGCATCGAAGGCGGTGACCTTGCGCAAGTGCTTGCTGTCGTCGATGACCAGTGCCTCGCCGACGGTCTGGCCGCACTGGCTGGTACCACCGCCGCGCGGCAGCACCGGGACCTTGAGCTCGCGCGCCAGTTCGATCGCGGCAACGACGTCGAGTTCGTCGGCCGGAACCACCACGCCGACCGGCTCCACCTGATAAATGGACGCATCTGTGGAATAGCGTCCGCGCGACGCTGCGTCGAACAGGACCTCGCCCTTCATCACGCGCCGCAGGCGCTGTGCAAGCCGGCTGCGATCCAGCGCGGCGGAGCGCAGCAGCGGTACCGGCACCGGCGCGTTCATGGCAATCCCTTCGCGCCACGGCTGTCGGCAGCCTCGGCGGTGGACCTGGCCGCCTCCGCCGCCTGCTGGCGCTCGATCTCCGGCCACTGCTCCAGCACCGCGTCACGCTTGTGGCGCAGGTGCTGCTCCAGGATGGTGCGCAGGGCCGGGCCGTCGCCCTCCTCCAGCGCCCCCAGCATCGCCTGATGCTCCTTTACCGCATGGTCCCACTTGTCATGATTGAAGTTGGACCGGAAGCGCAGGTTCTGGATGCGGGTGTTGACGCCGCCATAGGTTTCGGCCAGCGCGGCATTGCGTGCGCCAAGACTGATCGCGTGATGGATCCTGCGATTGAGCCCGTAGTAGGCCGGCAGATCCCGGCGGGCATGGGCAGCCATCATCTCGTAGTGCAGCGCCCTGATCTCGGCGAGGTCGGCCTGACTCCTGCGCTCGGCGGCGAGCTGCCCCGCGAGCCCTTCCAGCGCACCCATCAGTTCGAACAGTTCCTCCACGTCCGCGCGCGCCAGCGCGACCACCCGCGCGCCCCGGTTGGGCGGCAGCTCCACAAGACGCTCGACCGCGAGGACCTTGAAGGCTTCGCGCAGCGGCGTCCTCGATACCCGCAGGAGTTCGCACAGGACCCGCTCATTAAGCCGCGTGCCGGGTGCGAGGCGCCCTTCTATGACCATCTCACGCAGTCTTTCCGCGACCTCCTCATGCAGCGGTCGACGCTCGATCTCGAAGGCTCTTTCGACAGTCTTTTGCATACTAAATTATGTTACACCCCGGTCCCTCAGACAGTCTCTCAGACGATTGGGACTTGATCGACCGAATTTTTGCATTCAAAATGCGAACCTGCAAGGACATGCGACGTTCGCAGGCCCTCCCTCTCCGAGAAACCGAATGAAACTGTCACACGGCCTGGCGCTCAACGGCCACCCTTCGGGACGCCACTTCCTGCAGATCCCCGGCCCGACCAACGTTCCCGACCGGATCCTGCGCGCAATGGACTATCCGACGATAGACCATCGTGGCCCGGAATTCCAGCAACTCGGTCTATCCGTCCTTGCCGGCATCAAGTCGATCTTCCAGACCGAGTCCCCCGTCGTGATCTATCCGGCCTCGGGTACCGGCGCATGGGAAGCCGCGCTGGTCAACACGCTGTCGCCGGGCGATGCGGTGCTGATGTGCGAGACCGGGCACTTTGCGGCACTATGGAAGAAAATGGCGGAACGCCTGGGACTGGTGGTGGACTTCATGCCCGGCGACTGGCGCCACGGCGCCGATCCGGCGGTGATCGAAAAGATGCTCACCGCTGACGGACAGCACCGCTACAAGGCGGTCTGCGTCGTGCATAACGAGACCGCCACCGGCGTGACCAGCCAAGTGGCCGAGATCCGACAGGCCATCGACCGGGCGGCGCATCCGGCGCTGCTGCTGGTCGACACCATCTCCTCGCTGGCCAGCGTCGACTACCGGCATGACGAGTGGGGTGTGGACGTCAGTGTGAGCGGCTCGCAGAAAGGTCTGATGCTGCCGCCTGGCCTGTCCTTCAATGCCCTCAGCGACAAGGCGCTCGCTGCGGCGAAGACGGCCCGCCTGCCGCGGGCCTACTGGGACTGGAGCGAAATGCTTGCGTCCAATGCCAACGGCTTCTTTCCCTCGACGCCGGCCACCAACCTGCTGTACGGCCTGCACGAAGCGATCGCAATGCTCCATGAGGAGGGCCTGCCCCGGGTATTCGCACGGCATCTGCGGCTCGCACAAGCCACCCGGGCCGCCGTCCAGGGCTGGGGCCTGGAGATTCTGTGCGCCAACCCGGCAGAGTACAGCCCGGCCCTGACGGCAGTGCTGATGCCCGAAGGCCACAGCGCCGACGCGCTGCGCCGGATCGCCCTGGCGAATTTCAACCTGTCGCTCGGCCAGGGCCTCAGCAAGGTTGCCGATAAGGTGTTCCGGATCGGCCACCTGGGCGACTTCAACGAACTGATGCTGATGGGGACGCTTTGCGGCGTCGAGATGTCCCTGGAACTCGCGGGCGTACCCTACCGCAAGGCAGGCGCACAGGCCGCCATGGCGCATCTTGCCGCAACCGCGCCGGCCGCAACCGGCCTTTCTGCCGCCTGACTTTCAATCCCGCCGCGGCCAGTCGATGGCCCGGCGAATCCGCAGCCACCAGGAGGAGACATGAAGCAGTCATTGAAAACCACCCGCCGGCACCTGATTCAGGCAGTCGTCGCAACCGGCGTCGTCGCCCTGACGGCGCCCGCCTTCGCGCAGGAAATCGAACTCAAGCTCGGCCACGTCGGCGAGCCCGGCTCGATCTTCCAGATGTCCGCCGATGAATTCGCCAAGCAGGCCAACGCCAAGCTCGCGGGCAAGGCCAAGGTGGTCGTGTTCGGCTCCAGTCAGCTCGGCGGCGACAAGGAGATGCTGCAGAAGCTCAAGCTCGGCACGATCGACATGGCCCTGCCGTCGACGGTGATGAGCAGCGAGGTCGACCTGTTCGGCATCTTCGAAATGCCGTACCTGGTGAAGGACCGCAAGCACATGGGCCTGATCGAGAAGGAAATCTTCTGGCCGACGATCGCGCCCGCCGCGGAGAAGAAAGCCCTGACGATTCTCGCCGTATGGGAGAACGGCTACCGCAACATCACCAACAACCGCAAACCGATCGTCAAGCCGGAGGACCTGCAAGGGCTGAAGTTGCGGGTTCCCGAAGGCAAGTGGCGGGTCGCCATGTTCAGGGCCTACGGCGCCAACCCCAGCCCGATGAAGTTCTCGGAGTTGTTCACCGCCCTGCAGACCGGCGTGATGGATGGCCAGGAAAACCCGCTGACCCAGATCTACAGCGCCAAGCTGCAGGAAACCCAGAAGTACCTGTCGATGTCCGGACACGTCTACACGCCAGCCTACCTCACGGTGGGCACACGCAAGTGGGAGAAACTGCCGGAGGACGTGCGCAAGGTTCTGACCGACACTGCGAAGGCGACCCAGGCTTTTGTGTACGACACCGCGCAGAAGCAGGAGACCGACCTGCTTGAGAAGCTCAAGGCCGCCGGCATGCAGGTCAACGAGGTCGACAAGCCGGCCTTCGTCGCCGCCAGCAAACCCATCTACGATGAGTTCGGCAAGGAAGTCGCGGGCGCCGACAAGCTGATCGACAAGGCCATTGCGCTGGCCAAGTAAGCCGGGCAACCACAGGACGGAATCGATGATCAAGACGCTGCGTGACAGCTACGAGAAGCTGCTGGAGTGGGTGGTGATCGTGCTGATGACGGCCATGGCGGTCGAGGTGACGATCGGCATCGTCTTCCGCTCGATCGGGGCGTCGCTGGTGTGGTACGACGAAGTCGCATCGATCCTGCTTGCCTGGCTGACGTTCTACGGCTCGGCCTATGCCGCCACCCGGCGCAGTCACATCAGCTGCCCGGAACTGGTCGCACTGATGCCGCCGGGGCCACGCCTGGCGGTGACGATCGCGGTCGAGTTGCTGGTCATCGGCTTCTTCGCGCTCCTGGGCGTGATCGGCTGGCAGGTGCTCGAGGTCCTTGCCACCGACACCCTCGTCAGCCTGACCTGGATTCCCATCTCCTGGGTCCAGTCGGTGATTCCGATCTCGGCAGCGCTGATCATCATCGGGGAACTGCTGACCCTGCCGCAAGCGCTTGCCTGGGCGCGCGCCGATCACGCACACGGTGCCACCGCGCAGGCGGCCGCGCAGGAATCGTCGCAATGAACCGCCACCGGCCGGTGCCACCGATGCCCGGCGCGCCCGGTCGTACCGCCGTCCCCGCACCGCGCTGACATCACAAAAGGAAGTCTTGCATGGAAATGCTGTTCCTGTTCGCCTGCGTCCTGGCGCTGGTGTTATTGAACGTGCCCATCGCGGTCTCCCTCGGCGTGGTCGCGGTGGCGGCGATCTGGCTGGTGCAGGGCACCGAGACGCTGCCGAACCTGCCGATCGTGGTCTACAACGCGGCGACCAATTTCCCGCTGCTGGCGATCCCCCTGTTCATCCTGGCCGGCGCGATCATGAACGCCTCCGGCATCTCCTCGCGACTGATCGCCTTTGCCAGTGCCTTGCTCGGATTCATCCGCGGTGGCCTGGCGATGGTCTCCATCGGTGCCTCGCTGTTCTTTGCGGAGATATCCGGCTCGGCAGTCGCCGACGTCGCTGCGCTGGGCTCGATCCTGATCCCGGCGATGAAGAAAAAGGGCTACCCGGCCCCGCTCGCGGCCGCCGTGATGTCGTCCTCCGCCACACTGGCCGTGATCATCCCGCCGTCGATTCCGATGATCCTCTATGCCGTGATGGCAGAGTCCTCGGTGGTGCAGTTGTTCGTCGCGGGCATCGTGCCCGGTCTGCTCGGCGGCCTCGGTCTGATGGCGATGGCCTACTGGTTCGCGCGCCGCTACAACCTGCCGATCGAACAACGCTTCAGCTGGAAGGAAGTCAGGCGCACCGGTCGCGAGGCGATCTGGGCCTTCACCTTGCCGATGATCATCCTGGGCGGCATCTTCGGCGGCGTGGTGACCGCTACCGAGGGCGCGGCGCTCGCGGTGGTCGCGGCGCTGTTCATCGGCCTGCTGGTGTACCGCGAACTGGACCTGAAGGGGCTCAAGGCGGCCGTCATCGAGGGCGGCAGCCAGACCGCGGTCGTCATGCTGCTGGTGGCCACCTCGGCCCTGCTGGGCGTCTACCTGACCGAGACCCAGGCGCCGCAGAAACTGGCAGCAGCCGTCACCGCGTTCACCACCAACAAATGGGCCGTGCTGGCCCTGCTCAACCTGCTGTTCCTGCTGCTCGGGATGTTCCTGCATTCTGCCGCCGCCATCATCCTGGTGGTTCCGGTCGTCATGCCCCTGGTTCACGCCGCGGGCATCGACCCGGTCCATTTCGGGCTGGTGGTCACCCTCAATCTGGGAATCGGCCAGCAGACGCCGCCGGTGGCCAGCGTCCTCATGGTGGCCTGCTCGATCGCCAAGGCAGGCGTCTGGGAGGTCTCCCGGGTCAACGTGTACTTCATCTTCGTCCTCCTGATGGTGCTGCTGCTGGTCACCTACGTGCCGGTCACCGGCCTGGGCCTCGTGAACCTCTTCTATCGCTGATACTGCTCATCTGGAGGCGGCATGCAAAAGGAATCGATACTGGTCGAGCGTGACGGGGCCATCGCCACCGTCATCCTCAACCGGCCGGAAAAGCTGAACGCGATGACCCGCCCGATGTGGCAGGCGCTCGGCGAGGCGATGGATCGCCTGTCCGCCGACGACTCGATACGCTGCGTGGTGCTGCGTGGCGCCGGCGAAAAGGCGTTCTCCCCCGGCAACGACATCGCCGAGTTCGAAACCGAACGCGCCAACCGCAGCCAGGCAATCGCCTACGGCCACACCATGCACGAAGCCGCCCGGGCGATCACCGACTGCCGCCACCCGACCCTCGCCCGGATTCATGGGATCTGCGTCGGCGGCGGACTCGAGATCGCCGCGCTGTGCGACCTGCGGATCTGCGGCGAGAGCAGCCGTTTCGGTGCGCCGATCAAGAACCTCGGACTGGTGATGGCCTATCCGGAGATGTCGCCGCTGGTCCGCCTGGCCGGCGCCGCGGTGGCACTCGAGATTCTTTTCGAAGGACGCATCTTCGGAGCCCAGGAGGCCCGGGAGAAGCGCCTGGTCAATCGCGTGGTCGCAGACGATCGCGTCGCCGCCGAGTGCAACGAGACGGCGCAGAGGATCGCCGAGGGCGCGCCGCTGGTGGCGCGCTGGCACAAGAAGTTCGCGCACCGGCTGCTGGAGCAGCGGCCGCTGACCGCCGAGGAGGACGACGAGAGCTACGCCTGCTTCGGCACCGAGGATTTCCAGACCGGCTACAAGGCCTTCCTGGCCAAGCAGAAGCCGCAATTCAGGGGGCGTTGAGCGACATGAGCATTCCTCGGCAGGGTCCGCTCACGGGCGTCAAGGTGATCGAGCTGTGCCACGTGATGGCCGGGCCGACCTG
>JBBRJB010000151.1:0-6485 GCA_038220085.1 Burkholderiales bacterium | reverse complement strand
GAGCAGGTGGAGTGTCGAGCTCTTCTTCAAATGGATCAAACAGCACCTTCGCGTCAAGCGATTCATCGGCAACAGCGAGAACGCGGTCAGGACGCAGATCTGGTGCGCCGTTGCCACGTACGTGCTGATCGCTATCGCGCGAAAGGAACTTCAACTCGAGGCCTCCATGTACACCTGCCTACAGATTCTCTCGGTGTCAGTTTTTGAAAAAACCCAGCTAACAAGCGCCTTGCGGGCCGATTCGATGCTCGAAAATCCAGACGATTCGCTTAACCAATTGAATTTGTTCGAAATTTAACCGGACAGTAGTGAACCGAGAACACATTTTATCGATTCGTAATAAACTCCGGGATCGTTCCGTAAAATGCCCATCCCACGAGGCTGATCGTGACCCTGAAGATCAACGCCGAGCGCTGGACCGCCGGTTTCAAAGACGCCTGTGCCGGCTAGCCGTCCCAAAGATTGCCCGATGACGATCACGCCTGCGCGTCCGGCCGCGTCGAAGCGAAGCCCTCCGGCTCATGCATCGACAAGAGTACGAACAGATCCTGTTCAGTGGCCGCCAAGTGCGCCCGATACCCAAGGACGGCGCTTGAACGGTCCACCTGCATCGGCGTCAACCGATATCAAACTCGATGGCTGCCGTCATGAATGATGACGATTTTGGATACGACAAAGCCACTGACCGCCTGCCGGCGTTCCTCGCGAGCGAGTCCTTTACCGACTGCGCCGGGGTTCGCCGGGAGTTCGAACTCACGGTGCGGGAGCTGGACGGTCACGGGTTCGCCGGTCGAGCGCATGAAGTGACGGCCGATCGGGTGCGGGGGCGCATCGCAATGGATGGCATGGTGATCGATGGCAAGCTTCTGGACTGGGCTGGCCTGCAGGCGCTCCTGAGCATGCATGAAGGGTGGGACTTCGAGCTGCGTATTCCGTTTGAACCGGAGTGGTAACCGATGAAGCGAATAACGTCGTCAACGAGGCCGTCGACCTGGAGGCGTTGAGATGTCGTTGAAGATCCGCCGTGCCCGTGAATGGTTGGCCAAACGTCAGCGCCAGCCCAAACGCGACTATCCGTTAGCCACCATGGCCTTCTACGGGCCGACCAGGGATACAGGCACCAAGCTGGTGGCGGCCGTTGTAGATGACGAAGCGCCCCAGGAGCTGGAGCGTTGGTTCTCGTGGCGTCAACGTCTGGTCTATGGCGGACTGCAGACTTTCACGGACGCGGCCTGGGCCATTCGCCGTCGACTACGCTCCCGAGTCAGGCTCGTCGTCGACCTCCTAAAGCCCTGCGGAGCAGCTAAGCCTGAGCAAGACTTGCTGACGGACTGATCTGACAATCTTGCCTTGCGGTCCTTCGAATGCCATTGCCCTTCACACAAACCAGGAAGCGACCATGAATAGCCCGATGTATACCCACTCCGTACCCGTCTTTAATCAAATGCTGACGGCCATGAAGGCCGTACTGGCACAGGTTGACGCACATGTTGCGGCGAAGTCGATAGAGCCTGACGCGTTCTTGCAGGCGCGCCTCTTTCCGGACATGTTTCCGCTGATCAAGCAAGTGCAGATTGCCGCCGACTTTGCACGCGGGATCTCGGCACGGCTCGCCGGCATTGATGTCCCAGCCTACGAAGGAAAAGAGAAGACCTTTTCCGAGCTCGACGCGCTACTGACCCGGACCATGGCCTTTCTGGACAGCCTGAACGCCGCACAATTCGATGGCAGCGAAAGCCGAGAGATCGTATTGCGCCCCGGTACGCCGAAAGAAAAGAAGTTGACCGGTCAGGCCTATCTGGCGAACTACGGCTCGCCGCAGTTCTTCTTTCATGTCACGACTGCCTATGCCATCCTGCGCCACAACGGGATTGCCATCGGCAAGCGTGATTACATGGGTGCGTACTAGGCAATTGCTCCCGTCGGGCGAATGGGTAGCGGCAGGCCGATAAACCGCGCTATAGACGGTGGCTGACCGCTTTGCGGCGGTGAAGTCATGGCGGCCCAGGCGCAGGCGCGAGCGCCAGCTTCCCGGCGGTCAATCCGAGAGCCGCGATGTCTCACATGGGTCGGAAGCCGCACTGCACTTCCTGCGGAAGCAGTCGCTGGCGGCAGTCGCCGCCAGGGCGGCTCGCCGCGCCGGATGGCGCGCAGGTTCGTCAACGGCCAGACGTTCATAGTGGTCAGCTTACTAGCGTGCCCGCGAGCTCACACTCCCGGCCATTTCCTGCGGGTCAAGACCGGCGTAACGACGGCAATCCTTATTAGACGGTTTAACGAAAGTCCAGAGGCTAGTCAGGACCGACGGTGCTCGGAGCCTGTCGGGGTATGGGAAGGGGTCGCGCGGCGGACGACAGGCCACTACGGGCCGGCCAGCGTCATCGACTCGGACCACACGCCGCCGGCGCGCACTGCGAGCGCCGTCGCTTCCGGCGGCCCGTAACTGCCGGCGGCATACGCCAGCGGTCTCACCCCGCTCTCCTGCAGGTCCGCGCGCAGGCGGTCGACGAATTCCCACTGGGCAGCCACCTCGTCACGACGCAGGAACAGCGACAGCCTGCCCCGGAGGATGTCGGTGATCAGCCGCTCGTACGCGTCGCGCACCGGAATGCGCCAGGCGTCCGAGAAGTCCAGGTTCAGGGCCACCGGCTGCAGGCAGTCACGCTGGCCCGGCGCCTTGGCGAGAAGATGCAGTTGCAGCCGGTCCTCCGGCTGCAGGCTCACCACCAGCCGGTTGCCCGCCCACTGCCCGCCGATGCGGGTGTAGAGATGCAGGGGTACGTCGCGGAACTGAACGACGATCTCGGCGAGACGGTCCGGCATCCGTTTGCCGGTGCGCAGCAGGAACGGCACGCCCGCCCAGCGCCAGGTATCGATTTCGGTCTTGATGGCGACGAATGATTCGGTCGTGGAATCCCGCGCCACGCCCTCCTCCTGGCGGTACCCCGGCACCGGCTGTCCCTTCAGGTGGCCTGCCACGTACTGGCCCACCACGACATCAGACTCGCGCCCGCCCAGCCGCGGCACCCGCAGCGACCGCAGGATCTTGAGTTTCTCGTCCCTCAGCGCATCCGCTTCGAGGCTCACCGGCGGCTCCATCGCCAGCGTGGCCAGCAACTGCAGCATGTGGCTCTGGACCATGTCGCGCAGCGCGCCGCTGTGCTCGTAGAAGGCGGCGCGGTCCTCCACGCCGAGATCCTCCGCCAGCGTGATCTGGACCAGCGCGACATGCTCGCGGTTGAGCAGGGGCTCGAAGATCAGGTTGCCCAGCCGCAGCGCGAGCAGGTTCTGCACCGCCTGCTTGCCGAGGTAGTGATCGATCCGGTAGATCTGCGACTCGTCGAGCTTGTCCGCGACCGCGTCCTCGATCCGGGAGGAGTCAACGCCCGAGGACCCCAGGGGCTTCTCCAGCACCACCCGCAACGCAGCAGGATCCCTCGGCCCCTTGATCATGCCTATCAGATCGATGAAGCGCGACGACGGCAGCGCCGCATAATGCACCACCGGCAGCGGCCCGCCCTCGATCGCCGCATCCAGCCTGCCCTGGCCTTCGGCATCACCGATGGTGAGGGCCAGGGTGGACAACAGTGGTTTCAGAGCCGGCAAGGAGGCGCGGGCGGCCTCGTTGCCGATCCTGGCAAGGAACTCGTCCTGCTGGGCCAAGGCCTCCTGCGCCGTGACGGGCTGGCGCTGCGACAGGATGATCCGGCTGCCCGGCGGGAAGTAACCGGTGTCGGCCAGATGCGCCAGCGCTGGCAGGATCTTCCGGCGGGCGAGGTCGCCGGACGAACCATGGAGGACGAAGGTGAACGGATCGACAGGATTGGGACGGGGTTCTGCTGGACTCATGGGGGGAGGGTTCCGTGGCGGATTGGGGCGCCGGGATCAATTGCAATAAGATTAACAGCAGGAGAGACGCTGGATGAAACCTGAATCACCCTCGACCTGGCTGGTGGCGCCGGTCCTGCCGGTCGTCGTGGTCAACGATGCCGATACCGCGCTTTTCATCGCCGGCGCGTTCCTGGAAGCCGGACTGAACCAGATCGAGATCACCCTTCGGTCGGAGGCTTCGCTGGCTGCCCTGGCCGCCGTCGCCCGCCAGTTCCCGCGCATGAAGGTGGCCGCGGGCACGGTCCTGCAGACCAGTCAGATCGAGGCCGCGAGGGCGGCTGGCGCGAGTCTTTGCGTCTCCCCCGGCTTTACACCCGACCTGGCCGAAGCGATGCAGCGGCTGGGCATGCCGTGGGTACCCGGGGTGGCCACCGCCGGTGAAGTCATGCGTGCCTGCGACGCCGGCTTCAGCGTGCTGAAGTTCTTCCCGGCGATGGCGGCCGGCGGCCCGCCGGCCCTGCAGGCAATCGCCGGCGCCATCAAACCGGCGCGAAGCGGCGACCTATATTTCATCCCCACCGGCGGCGTGTCCCTGGCGAACCTGGTCGAGTGGAAGAAGACCGGGTGCGTGGTGGCGGTCGGCGGGACCTGGCTGGCCAAGGACTCGCTCGTCGCCATCCGGGCGCATGACGACATCGTCACCGTCACGCGCGACGCGCTGGCCGCCTGGCATGCCGACGCCTGATCGCGGGATCCGGGTCATATCCCGCTCGTCCAGCGCGCTCGGCGAGAGCCCGGTCTGGCACTCGCCGTCGGGCAGCCTGCTATGGGTCGACATAGCCGGACGCCGGCTGCACTGCCTGCACCCGGACTCGAGCGAAGAGCGCAGCTGGTCTTTGCCGGAAGAACCCGGCTGCATCGGCCTGGTGGCCGGCGATGGCGGCCCGATGCCCGGCAAGGTCGTCGTGGCCCTGCGCAGCGGCTTCCACCTCTTCGACCTGGACCGGCAGGCCTTGATCCGCCTGAGTCCGCCCCTGTTCGACACCACGCAGTATCGCTTCAACGATGGCGGGGTCGATCCCGCCGGCCGCTTCTGGGCCGGATCGCTGTTCGAGCCGAAGACGCAGGCCAGTGCCGGACTCTACCGCCTCGAGCGCGGCCGGGCGCAGGCGGTCACCGGCCCGGATGCAGCCGCCTCCCCGTGGCGGGAGTGGGGAGTCCGGACCTCCAACGGCCTCGCTTTTTCCCCGGACGGCCGCACGCTCTATCACAGCGACACGCCGGCCCACGTGGTCTATACCTACGATTACGACCTCGGCAGCGGGCGGATCGACAATCGCCGGATCTGGTGGCAGGCCGATTCCGACCGGGCTGCCCCGGACTACGGCGGCCGGCCGGACGGCGCTGCGGTCGATGCCGACGGCTGCTATTGGACGGCGCAATACGAGGGTGGGCGGATCCTGCAACTGTCGCCCCAGGGCAGGATCCTGCAGGTGCGGGCGGTGCCGGTGCGCTGTCCGACCATGGTGGCATTCGGCGGCGCCGACCTGAAGACCCTGTTCGTCACCAGCGCCCGGGAGGGCCGCAGCGCGGCCGAGCTGGCGCAGTTCCCGGACAGCGGTCACGTGTTCGCGATGGCGGTCGACGTACCCGGGCTGCCGGCAAACGCCTATCTGGAGTGACCCGGGAATCGGAAGCCTGAGGGGACGATCATGACGAACCGATACGACCAGGCGCGAGCCGCTTTTGAATGGCAGGTGCCGGCGCGCTTCAACATCGGCGTCGATGCCTGCGACCGATGGTCCGGTCGCGGCAACCGCCTTGCCCTGATATTCGAAACGGAGAGCGGCGAGATCCGCCGCTACAGCTTCGACCAGATCACGGAAGCCTCGAACCGGCTGGCCAACTGCTGGCGAAGCGCCGGGCTTGCCGTCGGCGACCGGGTGGCGGTGCTGCTGCCGCAGGCGCCAGAGACCGGCATCGCGCATATCGCAGCCTACAAGTCCGGCGCCATCGCGGTACCCCTGTTCACGCTGTTCGGCCCCGAGGCCTTGCAGTTCCGCCTGGCAGATTCCGGCGCGCGAATCCTGGTGACCGATGCAACCGGCCTGGCGAAGGTCAGGCCGCTGCTGGAGGGCCTGCCCGCGCTCGAGCGTATCTATTGCGTAGACGATTGCGTAGACGATTGCGCAGACGATTGCGCAGACGATTGCGCAGGCGACGCCGATACGGCCGTCGATCCCCGCGACGGCGGAATCGACACGCCCGCTACCGGTGCGAAGCCGCGCACCGTGATCCTGCCGTTGCACGCTTGCATGGCGGCGCAGTCCGCGAGCTTCACGCCGGTCGATACCGCCGCCGAGGATCCCGCGGTGATCATCTACACCTCAGGCACTACCGGCAAACCCAAGGGCGTCCTGCATGCGCATCGGGTTCTGCTGGGGCACCTGCCGGGCGTCGAGATGTCCCATGGCAGCTTTCCTCGCGACGGCGATCTCATCTGGACGCCGGCGGACTGGGCGTGGATCGGTGGACTGCTGGACGTGCTGCTGCCGGCCTGGCATCACGGCGTCCCGGTCCTGGCCAGGCGATTCGCCAAGTTCGACGCTGAATCGGCCTTCGACCTCATGTCCCGTCACCAGGTCACCTGCACC
>JBBRJB010000150.1:0-6492 GCA_038220085.1 Burkholderiales bacterium | reverse complement strand
GTGACGGGGCCAGGAAAGCGCGTGCGGCCGCTTTCCGGGTGTCGCTTCCAGTTCCCGG
The DNA here is from genome assembly GCA_038220085.1 of Burkholderiales bacterium. Lineage (GTDB taxonomy): Bacteria > Pseudomonadota > Gammaproteobacteria > Burkholderiales > Burkholderiaceae_E > Lautropia. The sequence goes on along the minus strand of JBBRJB010000150.1, from coordinate 6,434 downwards.
GCCTCGTGGGCGGTGTCGGCCCATCCAGGGACATCGGTTGATGCGGCCGGTCCCTTGCGCTAGTATCAATCGATGACTTCCGATGCGCCCGGCCAGCCGCCCTCCCACCATCACGGCCACGGCCACGGCCATGCCCATGGCGATGAGCACAGCGAGCTTGGCGAAATGGACCTTCGGGTTCGGGCGCTCGAGTCGGTGCTCACCCGAAAGGGCTATGTCGAGCCGGCCGCACTCGATGCACTGATCGATACGTATCAGACCCGGATCGGGCCGCGCAACGGCGCCCGGGTGGTCGCCCGGGCGTGGAGCGATCCGGAATTTCGCGAGTGGCTGCTACGCGATGCAAGCGCGGCGATCGCGTCGCTCGGCTATACCGGCCGGCAGGGTGAGCACATGGTGGCCGTGTCGAACACCCCCGAGCAGCACAATATGGTGGTCTGCACCTTGTGCAGTTGCTACCCGTGGCCGGTGCTCGGTCTGCCGCCGACCTGGTACAAGAGTGCGCCTTATCGCGCGCGCGTCGTCCGTGACCCGCGTGGCGTGCTCGCGGATTTCGGGGTGACGCTGCCGGCTGAAACGCGTATCCGGGTCTGGGATTCGACCGCTGAAGTCCGCTATCTGGTGGTGCCTGCCAGGCCGGCAGGCACGGAGCCTCTGGCCGAGTCGGAGCTGGCGGTACTGGTCACGCGCGACTCGATGATCGGTACCGGACTGGCGCTCGTGCCCCGGCGTACTGCACGCTGATGGCTTACGACAGCAAGGCCGATCTCGGCGGCCGGGCAGGGTTCGGACCGGTGGTGCCGGAGCCGGAAGGGGAACTGTTTCATGCAGCCTGGGAGCCGCGAGCGCTGGCGTTGACACTGGCCATGGGCGCGACTGGCGCGTGGAACATCGACATGAGCCGGGCCGCGCGGGAGACCCTTGAGGACTATGCCCGCCTGAGCTACTACCAGATCTGGATCGGCGGGCTGTGCAAGCTGATGCAGGAACGGGGACTGGTGTCGGCGGAAGAGATTCGCCAGGGGCTGCCGCTGCAGCCCCCGCTGCCGGTCGCCAGGGTGCTGTGCGCGAGCGACGTCCCCCGGGTGCTGGCGCAGGGATCGCCCACCGAGCGTCCGGTGGCGTCCGCACCGCTCTACCAGGTCGGGCAGCGGGTCCGCATGCGCGACGCCGTGCCGATGCATCACACCCGGCTTCCTGGATACGTCCGGGGCAGGGTCGGCCTCGTGGAGCGGGTGCTGGGCGCGCATGTGTTCGCCGATTCGCATGCACATGGCAAAGGTGAGGATCCGCACTGGCTGTACACGGTCGCCTTTTCCGCTGCCACGCTGTGGGACGAGGATTCGCCGCAGGAGAAATTCCTTGTGTCGGTCGATGCGTGGGAGCCCTATCTGGAAGCGCAGGTACCGCCCGTGCCGATGGAAGCCGGGGCATGACCGGAGCCTTTTCAGAACTGGCGGGCCTTCCCCGCGATGAGGACGGACCGGTTTTTCGTGAGCCCTGGGAGGCCCAGGCGTTCGCCATGGCCTTGAGCCTGCATGAGCAAGGCGTGTTCACGTGGACGGAATGGGCCGAGACCCTGGCCGGTCGGATCGCGGCCGCGCAGGCCGCCGGCGATCCTGACCTGGGCGATACCTACTACCGGCACTGGTTGACGGCGCTGGAGTCGCTGGTCGCGAAGAAGGGCGTCGGGTCGGCCGCGGAACTCGAGCGCTGGCGGCTCGCCTGGCAACGGGCGGCCGAGCACACGCCTCATGGTCGGCCGATCGAGTTGTCGGCGGCGGATCTGGAGAGCTAGACAGTCTGTCGGAGCAGGATCTACCGGTGGATCGGATTCTCCGAGACAGGGTAGCCTGCGACACTCAATGCCTGAACGATCGCCGCGACGTGGGCGCGATCCTGGGCCTCCACTACCAACTCCACTGTCGCCCGGCGCGCCGACTCGCGCGCGAACAGCCGGTCATGCCGGAGCTCGACGATGTTGCCGCCCGAGGCGGCAATCGACGTGGTGATCGCCGACAGGCTGCCGACCGCGTCCGGCGCCGATACCGACAGCGCAACCAGCCGGCCGTCTCGCGCGAGCCCGCGCAACATCGTCGACGCCAGCAGCCGAACGTCGATGTTGCCGCCGGTGAGGGGCACGCCGACGCAGCGGCCGGCGAAGCGTTCCCGGTTGCGGGCGAGCGCGGCCAACCCGGCTGCGCCTGCGCCCTCTACGACGGTCTTCTCGACGTCGACGAGCCAGCAGACGGCCCGTTCGATCTCGGCCTCGTCGACCACCAGCACGTCCTCCACCAGACGCTTCGCAATGCTGGCGGTGAGCTTGCCGACATCGCGCACCGCGAGGCCTTCGGCGACCGTATCTCCGCCGACCGATATCGGCTGCCCGCGAAGATGCTGGTGCATCGCGCTGTAGTGTTCGGGCTCCGCGCCGAAGACTGCAATGCCGGGTTTGACGTGCCTGGCGGCGACCGCCATGCCGGCAATCAATCCGCCGCCCCCGATCGGCACGATCAGGGTGTCCAGCGACGGCACCTGCTCCAGCATCTCGAGCGCGACAGTACCCTGGCCGGCGATCACCAGCGGGTCGTCGAAGGGGTGCAGGAAGACCGCGCCGCTCGTGCGGGCGTGCTCATGCGCGGCTGCAGACGCTTCGGAGAGGTTGGCGCCCGACATCCGGACGTCGGCGCCGAGGCTGCGAGTGCGCGAGACCTTGGTGAACGGCGTATCGCGTGGCATGAAGATGGTGGCCGCCACGCCGAGGCGGGTCGCGTGATAGGCGACGCCCTGGGCATGGTTGCCGGCGCTCATCGCAACGACGCCCCGGGCACGCGCGTCGGGATCCATTGCCAGCAGGAAGTTGAGCGCGCCGCGCTCCTTGAATGACGCGGTGAACTGCAGGTTCTCGAACTTGAGGAACAGCCGGCAGCCGAGAAGCTCCGACAATGTCTTGGCTTCCAGGCAGGGCGTCAGCGCGATATGAGGGGCAATGGCGTCGCGGGCGCGCGCGACGGCTTCGGCGGTGACCAGGCCGGCCGTGCGTGCCACCTCCGCCGCTGCGTCGTCCTCGGTCATCCGGTGCTCAGCCGTTGAAGTCCGTGGCCAGGTGAACCACGCAGTCGCCGCGTTCGACCCGGCCGTAATGCCGCTTGCAGATCACCATGCCGTCGCGGTCGAAATGACAACTTTCCGGCTCGCGCGCCGGATTGTCGACGAAATGCACGCGTCCGCACAGTTGGCCGCCCTTCACCTCGTCGCCGAGTTCCACCTGTGGCTCGAACAGCCCTGCGTCCGGCGCATAGACATAGTAGTCCCGGCTGCTCACCTCCATCAGCCGGGTGGGGCCGGCGAAGTCGCCTACCGCATGGCTGTTGTCGATCACGCCGGCGTGGGCGAGCAGATTGCGCAGGCCCTGCTCGACGATGCGCACGCCCTGGCTGGTGACCGAGCCGCCGCCGCCGAATTCGCCGCCCAGCGAGATCAGGCCATGGTTGATCGCGGCCACCGACGACAACCGCTGATCGGGGCTGTAAGCCCATACCAATCCGATCGGAGCCCCGAACGTGCGCAGCGCGGCCAGGGCCTTCTGGTTGAGTTCCGGGTTGCCGGACTGTCGCATGGAGGCAAACGGCAGGTACTGCAGCGATGAACCGCCGGAATGGAGGTCGTGGTGATAGTCCGCCAGCGGGTACAGGACCGTGTCGATATAATGGGCAATCGCGAAGGTGGGCGTGCCGTCGGGATCGCCCGGAAACGCCCGGTTCAGGTTGCCCTGGTCAATCGGCGACACGCGAAGGCCTGCCAGCGCAGCGGGCAGGTTGGCCGCCGGCAGAACGATGATGCGTCCCTGGATCTCGGCGGGCTCCAGGCTGCGCACGAGCTTGCACAATGCAATCTGTCCTTCGTACTCGTCGCCATGGTTTCCGGCCATGAGGAAAACCGTCGGGCCTTTGCCGTTGCTGATCACCGAGATCGGAATGGCAATGTTGCCGTAGGCCGACCTCGTCACCGAATGCGGGAGTTGCAGCCAGCCGCTCTGCTTACCGCTCTTGTCATAGTCGATGCGGGTCCAGATCTTCGACGCGTCGGTCATGGGTTCTCCTCCAGGAGTCTGAAGTTGATGCGGCTGTCAGGCCGCCGCGTGGCGCCGGATCCCTGCTGCAAGCGCGGCCACCTCCGCGTCGCTGGTATCCCAGCGACAGACGAAGCGTCCAAGGCGCGGGCCGCGACGATAGAAAAGCACGCCGTCGCAGGCCAGGCCCGACAGCGCCGAGGGCGACATGTCGACGAAGACCTCGTTGGCCTGCACCGGCGCGACGATGGCGACGCCGTCGATCGCCTCGATCTGCGAGGCGATCGCGGCTGCAGCGGCATTGGCGCGGCGAGCCAGTCGCAGCCAGAGGTCGTCCTCGACATAGGCCAGGATCTGGGCCGATGCGAACCGCATCTTGGACCACACCGCACCGGCGCGCCGGAGGTGGTAGTTGATCGCCGCGGCCTTGTCGGGATCGAACACGATAATGGCGTCGCTGAGCAGCCCGCCGTTCTTGGTGACGCCAAAAGACAGCAGATCGACCCCGGCCTTCCAGGTGGCCTGGGCCGGGGTGCAATCCAGTGTCGCGATCGAATTCGCGAAGCGCGCGCCGTCCATGTGCACTGTCAAATGGTTGCTGCGTGCGATCTCGCTGATGGCCGCAATCTCGTCAACGGTGTAGACGGCCCCGAGGTCGGTGGCCTGTACGAGATTCACCGCCGCCGGCTGGCTCTTGTGGGCCATGCCCTTGCCGGCGAGCGCCAGCGACTCGGCCAGGTCCTCGGGGTCGACCTTGCCGTGGACGCCTGAAATCGTCACCAGCTTGGTGCCGCCGCCGAAGAAGCCCGTGGCATTGCACTCCGAGGTGTTGATATGGGCATCGGCACTGCAGTAGACCGCGCCGAACGGGGTGGCGCCAGCGGCGAGCGCCAGCGCATTGCCGGCCGTTCCAGTGGGTACCGGAAAAACCTGGACCGGCTTTTCGAACAGGTCGGCAAAGCGCGCCTGCAGCGTCGACGTCAGCGGATCGCCGCCGTAGCCCAGCGCCGTACCTTCGTTGGCTGCGACCAGCGCATCGATCAGTTCAGGGGCGGCGCGGCCGCAGTTGTCGCTTCGGAAGTCCACGGCGGTTGTCATCATGGCAAGGTCTGTCAGGTTTCGAAAGGGGCACCAAGGTGAAAGAGGCAGTCGCCCCGTTCGGTCCGGCAGGGAATGCGCTTGCACAGCACGGTGCCGGCACGCTGGAACCGGGCCGGGCTGGGCTCACGCCACGGGGTGTCGTGGAAATGGATCAGGCCGGCCGTCTGGCCCGCGGTGACCTCGTCGCCCAGGTCGACCAGCGGCTCGAAGAGACCGGCGTCCGGCGCGTAGACGAAGTAGTCGGCGCCGCGGACCTGCAGCACGCGAGTAGGGGGAGCGGCAACCACTGGCACCGGATCTGTCATGACCCCCAGCCGCTGCAGGGCACGCCGGATTCCGTCCTGCGCGGTGCGAAGTGCGCCGATCGACAGGGTGCCGCCACCGCCGAGTTCCGACCCGAGATGGGTCACGCCCTGGCGCTCGGCGGCAGCAGTGAGCGTGCGGTCGTCGCCCTGCGGTGCGTCGGAGATATAGGAGATCGGGGCGCCGAAGGCCTCGAGCAGACCGATCGTCCGCGCCATCCGGTCCGGATCCGCCTGGCGGCGACTGCAGCCGCTCGGGATGTACATGAGCGAACTGCCGCCGGAATGCAGGTCGAATACGTAATCACACTGCGGCAGGAGCACGTTCTCGATATACCAGGCGATCTGGGCGGTGGCGCCGCCGTCGGGATCCCCGGGAAACGAGCGATTCAGATTGCCCTGGTCGATCGGCGAGGTCCGGGTGCCGGCCATGGCCGCAGGAAAATTCGCGGAGGTCAGGAAGATGATGCGGCCGCGCACGTCTTTCGCCTCCAGGGTGCGCAGCAGCGACGCGAATGCGATCTGGCCCTCGTACTCGTCGCCGTGGTTGCCGGCCATCAGAAGGACCCGTGGACCTTCGCCGTTCCGGATGCAGGCAACCGGGATCGGTATCCACCCGTAGGCGGATCGATGCACCGAGTGCGGGAGGCGCAGGAATCCGACCTGCTTGCCGTCGCGGTCGAAGTCGATTTCAGAACTGATGCGGCTGGTCGATCTGGCCATGGTCTCTGCCGGTAGAAGTACACGCGCGCCACCCGGCCGTCTGATTCGCCACGGGCGTCGCTGATGCGCTTGCCGGACGGCTCTTGCGGCCGCCTTCGGATGGTCGGATCCGGTCAGCGCAGAAGGAACCTGTCAACCGCGGCGCATGGCTCATCATGGGTCGACATGATACGCGGGCGCCAGATCGTGAAGGTGGCCCGGTTCGAGGTCGGCCACCGGCGCGCGACCTGCTGCCG
>JBBRJB010000149.1:0-6537 GCA_038220085.1 Burkholderiales bacterium | reverse complement strand
CACCGTGCGCTGCCCGTTCTGCCGGCACCCCGACAGCCGTGTCGTCGACAGCCGCGAGACGAGCGAGGGTGACGCCATCCGGCGCCGCCGCTCGTGTCCGGAGTGCGGCCGGCGCTTCACCACGGTCGAGGGCATGTCCCTGGCCGTGGTGAAGCGCTGCGGCGTCACTGAGCCGTTCAGCCGCACCAAGATCGTCAACGGCGTACGCAAGGCGTGCCAGGGCCGGCCTGTGGACGAGGACGCCCTGGCGCTGCTCGCCGCGCGGGTCGAGGACGCGATCCGCGCCGCCGGCAACCCGGAGGTCCCCGCCGACGAGGTGGGCCTGGCGATCCTCGAGCCGCTGCGCGAGCTCGACGTCGTGGCCTACCTGCGCTTCGCCAGCGTCTACCGCGCCTTCGAGTCACTCGCCGACTTCGAGGCCGAGATCACCGCGCTGCGGGCCAGTCAGGGGTCCGAGCCGGACACCGGCCCGCCCGAGCGGCTGGTCCCAGCCAGCTAGACCGCCCGCTCGACCTCGCACCAGAGGCACGCACCACGCAGGACGCAGCACTTCCCGCAGACAGACGACGAATGCCGCGGACGCCGCGGTTGTTGCACTCAACGACGACTGGAGAACTGAGCATGACGGAGACGGTCAGCGGCGGCACCCCGAGGCAGCAGCAGCGCAAGGCCCAGGGCCTTCGCCTCGAGCGCTACTTCACCAAGGAGGGCGTGCACCCCTACGACGAGGTGACGTGGGAGCGGCGCGACGTCGTGCTGACCAACTGGCGCGACGGCTCGGTGAACTTCGAGCAGCGGGGCGTGGAGTTCCCGGACTTCTACAGCGTGAACGCCTCGAACATCGTCACCAGCAAGTACTTCCGCGGGGCGGTCGGCTCTGAGCAGCGCGAGTGGTCACTCAAGCAGATCATCGACCGGGTGGTGGACACCTACACCCGGGCCGGCCTCGAGCACGGCTACTTCGCCAGTGCGCAGGACGCCGAGGTCTTCGACCACGAGCTCAAGCACCTGCTGGTGCACCAGTACTTCAGCTTCAACTCGCCGGTCTGGTTCAACGTCGGGACCTCGTCCAAGCAGTTCGTCAGCGCCTGCTTCATCCTGGCCGTCGACGACACGATCGACTCGATCCTGGACTGGTACAAGGAGGAGGGCCTGATCTTCCGCGGCGGCTCCGGTGCGGGCGTCAACCTGTCCCGCATCCGATCCTCCAAGGAGCTGCTGTCTTCCGGCGGCACCGCCTCGGGCCCGGTTTCCTTCATGCGCGGCGCCGACGCCTCCGCAGGGACCATCAAGAGCGGTGGTGCCACCCGCCGCGCCGCGAAGATGGTCGTTCTTGACGTCGACCACCCCGACATCGAGGAGTTCATCGGGCTCAAGTCGCGCGAGGAGGACAAGATCCGGGCACTGCGTGACGCCGGCTTCGACATGGACCTGGGTGGCACGGACATCACCAGCGTCCAGTACCAGAACGCGAACAACTCGGTGCGGGTGAGCGACGAGTTCATGCGTGCGGTCGAGGAGGGCAAGCAGTTCGGCCTGCGCGCCCGGCTGGACGGCTCGGTCGTCGAGACCGTCGACGCGCGCACGCTCTTCCGCAAGATCGCGACCGCAGCCTGGGAGTGCGCCGACCCGGGCATGCAGTACGACGACACGATCAACGATTGGCACACCAACCCCGAGTCGGGCCGGATCAACGCCAGCAACCCATGTTCCGAGTACCTCAGCCTCGACAACTCCTCCTGCAACCTGGCCAGCCTGAACCTCATGCGCTTCCGGCAGCCGGACGGTGTCTTCGACACCCGCGCCTTCGTCGCGGCCGTCGAACTGGTCATCACGGCAATGGACATCAGCATCTGCTTCGCTGAGTTCCCGACCGAGAGCATCGGCCAGACCACCCGGGACTTCCGCCAGCTCGGCATCGGCTTCTGCAACCTCGGCGCGCTGCTGATGGCGAACGGGCTGGCATATGACTCCGACGGCGGCCGCGGCATGGCCGGTGCGATCACGTCTCTGATGACGGGTACGGCGTACAAGCGGTCGGCGGAGCTGGCCGGGATCGTCGGCCCGTACGCCGGTTTCGCCAAGAACGCCAGTGCGCACGCCAGAGTGATGCGCAAGCACGCCGCCGCCAACGACGCCGTGCGTGCGGTCGGCGCGGACGACGCCCGCGTCCTTGGCGAGGCCACCAAGGCATGGCAGGAGTGCCTGCGGGTGGGCGACAAGAACGGCTGGCGAAACGCCCAGGCCAGTGTGCTGGCCCCCACCGGGACGATTTCGTTCTTCATGGACGCCGACACCACCGGTGTCGAGCCGGACCTGGCGCTGGTGAAGTACAAGAAGCTGGTCGGCGGCGCGTCGATGCAGATCGTCAACCAGACGGTTCCGCTGGCGCTGCGCAAGCTGGGCTACGCCGAGGAGACCGTCGAGGCGATCGTCGAGTTCATCGGCGAGCACGGTGTCGCTGCCGGTGCGCCCGGGCTGAAGCCGGGGCACTTCGAGGTGTTCGACTGCGCGATGGGTGCCCGGTCCATCACCTGGATGGGCCACGTGCGGATGCTCGCGGCAGTCCAGCCATTTTTGTCCGGGACCGCCAGCAAGACGGTCAACCTACCCGCAGAGGCCACTGTCGAGGACATCGAGAAGGCCTACTTCGAGGCGTGGAAGCTCGGCCTCAAGGCGGTTGCGGTCTACCGCAACAACTCCAAGGTGGGTCAGCCCTTGCAGGACAAGAAGGACTCAGAGAAGGGCGCCGACGTCCAGGTCGTCTACAAGCCGACCCGCAAGCGGCTGAGCAAGAAGCGCCGCTCGCAGACGGTGTCGTTCTCCGTTGCCGGGGCCGAGGGCTACATGACAGCCGGTGAGTACGACGACGGTGGCCTCGGCGAGGTCTTCATCAAGATGAGCAAGCAGGGCTCCACGCTCGCCGGTGTGATGGACGCCTTCTCGGTGTCGATCTCCATCGGCCTGCAGTACGGCGTACCGCTGGAGGCGTTCGTCTCCAAGTACATCAACATGCGCTTCGACCCGGCCGGCATGACCGACGACGCCGACATCCGCATTGCGCAGTCGGTGATGGACTACCTGTTCCGTCGGCTGGCGCTGGACTACCTGCCGGTCGAGAAGCGCGCCGAGCTCGGCATCTTCTCGGCCGAGGAGCGCGCAGCTGCGGTGGCGACCGGCTCCTACAGCGGTTCGTCGGACTCGCCGTCGGACCTGGACGTCGAGGGACTGGCGCAGGGGGTGCCGGTGGAGGCTCGGGCTGCGGCTCCGGCAGCTGCTGCCCCGGCGTCCGCTGCTGTCGGCTCGTCGACCGAGCTGCTCGAGGCGATGCAGGGAATCGGGGCGGACGCTCCACTCTGCATGACCTGCGGCACCAAGATGCGGCCGGCGGGCAGCTGCTACGTGTGCGAGGGGTGCGGGAGCACCAGCGGCTGCAGCTGAGGGCCGAGCGTTGCAGCCGCGAGGGGAACGCCGTTCACACGACGTTCCCCTCGCGTTGTCAGAGGCTCGACGGAGAACAGGAGCATGCGCCCGCACATCCGGTTGAGGAACGGCACGAAGCTGCTTATCGCAGGCAGTGGCGGTCGCTCTGCGACAAGCGAACTGTCTGGCCCTCGCGCGGGCTCGTTCAGCGTCTGGCAGAAGCCGGCTACCGACTGCCGGCGGACGTGCAGCGTGTCCTGGATGAGCGCCTGCACTTCTCGCCGGTGGTGGCGGCCGGTGACGACCAGACCATCGACGACCGTAGGAATCTGCTCGTGACGCCGGCTGAGGCGCAGCCGGCGGCTCCTGGCTGACGTGGAGTTGGCAGTTCCGCGAGAGCGGGGCAGACGTTGGCCTGGCCCGAGCAGGCAACGGGGCCGCCGAGGTCACTTCGAGGAGAGGTGTGCGCCGAGACCGCGTCGAGGGCCCAGGGCCGTCTGCGCAACACCTGCAAGGTGCTGCTGACGCGCGGCATGCGCGGGTCAGTGGTGCCCAGCACCGATCCGGAGACGTACCGGGTCTTGACCGGCCCGCTGCGGGGCGAGGTCACTTCGGTTGCGCGCCGGGAGGCGTCCATGATCATGAGGTTGTCGGGCTGCGGAGCCCCGTTCACCGTCAGCATCGGCCGGCTTGGTTGCGGTGGCTAGACGGCGGTTGCGGCAGCGATCATGTCGAAGGCCGGCGACATCTCGTTGAGCTCACGGGCCTTGAGCCCGTGCAGGGCCGCACTCTGCCGCCAGTGGGCCGTCACTGCGGCGATGCGTCGGAGCTCGTCGCGAGCGCGTGCGTCCTCGAGGCGGAACAGGGGTGCGACGGCGAGCAGCGTGGCCGGCGTGGCCGGCTCATCTGTGCCGTCCAGGGAGGTGGACAGCACGGGCGGTCCCGGCTCGGGGCTGGGGTTGAGGTCGAAGGCGGGGGAGAGGTTCCAGATGTCGGCGCGGCTGTGCAGGAAGCCGCGGTTGCGGAGGTGGTCGTCGGTGTTGCTGACGAGCATGGAGAAGGCTGCTCTGATCCAGAGCTCGTGCAGTTCCGGGGTCGTTCGGTCTGAGCGTTGCTCAAGGATCTCGGCGATCTCGAGGTAGCTGCGGTGGTCTCCGTCTGCGGCCTCCAGCATGCTCATGGCGCTCATGTAGCCCACCCGTCGATGGCGGCAGGCGGTCGAAGCGCTCGAGGACGAGGACACTGCGGCCGGCGAGGTTGAGCAACGTGCTGTTGGGGACCCGGATCCCGCACCGTGCGGCGAGGTCGAGAGCGACCTTCTCCCACGCCATCACGTTCCAGGTGTCGTGGTGGGCGCTGGGGAGCTTGGCGATCGCGAGGGCGCCGTCGGGGCTTCGGACGTGTGCCTTGGGTCGCGCTCCTCCGAGTGAGCGGCCGACGTGGACCAGGCGTTGCAGGTCGGAGAGGTCGGCGGTGTCGCTTTCGGCTTTCGCGGCGAGGTCGAGTAGCGCTGGCAGGTCGGTGAGGGCGGGGACGCCGTCGCTCCTCGGCGAGGAACGGCGCGTCGGTGTTGAGGGCGGCGAAGCGGAGGGCTCCTTGCCGCAGGTCGTCACGAACACCGATGAGGACGTCGAGCTCGGAGAGCGTTCTGGCGGTGCGGCCCTGCGCTGCGGCGAGGCGCTTCTCCCGTCGTTCCACGAGGGTGCGTCCCCACCGGTCGGGCGCGCAGTCGGTGAGGGCGCCGAAGAGCGCTCGGCCGTTGGGCGTCTGGAAGGCGCCGGTCTGCAGGGTGAGTGCCGGATCGATGGCCCAGGCGTCGGGGGTGGCGATGTTAGAGCTGTTGTCGCTGAAGCTGGCGGACTGGGCGCGTCCGCGCCGGTGGACGTACGAGGTGCCGGCGTGTGTCGGGTGGTCGGTCTCGTCGACGTAGATCTCGAGGGAGTTCACGGGCGTGCGCGGGGCCGTACGCGGGTGGGCAGGTTCTGGTCGGCGCGCAGGCGGCCGATGTCGTGTTCGTACGGGTCTGTCGCGGCCAGGAGGGTGTCCATGACCCCCAGGGCGCGGCTGATCCTGAGGACGTTCTCGAGCGAGGCTCCGCTTCCGTTCTCGAGGCGCAGGACCGTGCTGACGCTGACGTCGGCGCGCTCGGCCACCTGAGCGGCGGTGAGCTGGCGGAGCTTGCGCCACGCGCTGAGGTGCTCCCCGAAGGTGCGCATGCCTCGGCTCACTGCGGGGGACGGCGTAGATGGCATGGAGACTCCATATGTGAGTGCTCGAACAAGATTAGCACTCATATTTGATTGTCTAGATGTGGAGTCGTGATCGAGGTCGTGGCGCCGCGCTCCGGTGTGCCCCACGTGCGACCGGCGCGCCGCCGCCGCTCCCACTCCACCTCGCCGTAGCCTGACTACCGTCTTCCCCAGACGTGGCGTCAGCGTGTGGGAGGACAGATGGCCGGCAGGAAGACGGACCCGATCGAGAAGCTCGTCGGGCAGTACGCGACGTGGCTCGGTGGCCGGCCGGACCAGGAGGCGCTGGGCAACCTGGACCTGATGCTGATGGTCCGCCGCGACTACCTCGACGCCGAGCCCTTCACCTGGCGCGACGGGGAGATCAGCGAGCTGCTGCTCGGGGTCTTCCCGCGCAAGGTGCAGAGCCACCCGTCGCTGCTGAGCGACGGTCCCGGCGTGCTGCTCTCCTACCTGCGTTACCTCGAGCAGACCCGGCAGCTGCGTGGGTCGGGGCTGTACCAGCTGGAGGCCGAGCTCACGGAGGTCGGTCCGCAGTTCGCGGCGGCGATGGAGGACCCGTCGCGCTTCGGGATGGCCAAGTCGCTGTTCGGGTCGATGAGCGCCGACGGCGTGGAGCTCGAGGACCCGAACGCGATGCAGCAGTGGATCGAGGGCTTCAACGCCCGGCCGTACGCCGAGCGGGCCGCGCTCACCGACGAGGGAGTCCCGGAGCTGCCCGGCCCCGACCTTGTGCTGCCGCCGGTGACGCTCGCGAACGAGCAGGAGCTGCGCAGGGCCGCCGAGGCCGCGCCACTGATCGAGCGCGTGGACGCCCTGCTGGCGTACGTCGGACCGCAGGGGCGGGCGGTGACCCAGACCGGGG
>JBBRJB010000148.1:0-6546 GCA_038220085.1 Burkholderiales bacterium | reverse complement strand
TGGAACTGGACAAGACTTTCGAGGAGCGCGACCTGATCAACGCCAGTATCGTGGCCTCGCTGGACGAGGCGGCTTCCAACTGGGGCGTCAAGGTATTGCGCTACGAGATCAAGGACCTGACTCCGCCGGCTGAAATCCTTCGGGCGATGCAGGCGCAGATCACTGCCGAGCGTGAGAAACGGGCGGTCATCGCGACTTCCGAGGGGCGGCGGCAGGAACAGATCAATATCGCCTCCGGCCAGCGGGAAGCCTCCATCCAGCGCTCGGAGGGCGAACGCCAGGCCGAGATCAATCGTGCCCAGGGCGAAGCCGCCGCAATCGCGGCCGTGGCCGACGCCACGGCACGCGCCGTCGAGCGGGTAGGGGCAGCAGCGCAAAAACCCGGCGGCATGGAGGCGGTGAACCTGCGGGTGGCCGAGCGGTACGTCGATGCCTTCGCCGAACTGGCCCGGACCAACAACACCCTGATCATTCCCTCGAACCTGGGCGACATCAGCGGACTGGTGGCCTCCGCGATGACGGTCGTGACGAAGCTCGGCAGCGTCCCGGCGGCCGTTCCTAACGTTGAACCGACTTCAGCAGGCGGGTCTTCTCGCGCTTCCAGTCCTTCTCCTTCTCGGTAGCGCGTTTGTCGTACTGCTTCTTGCCCTTGGCCAGTCCCATCGCGAGCTTGATCCGGCCGCGGGTGTAGTGCAAGTCCAGCGGCACCAGGGAATAGCCGGCCCGCTCGACCTTGCCGATGAGCTTTTCAATCTCTCCGGCGTGCAGCAGCAGCTTTCTCGTGCGCACCGGGTCGGGCGTGACATGGGTGGAGGCGGCCAGCAGCGGCGAGATATGGGCGCCGATCAGGAACAGTTCAGCGCCACGTACAATCACGTAGGCTTCAGCCAGCTGGACTCGCCCGGCGCGTATCGCCTTGACTTCCCAACCTTCGAGGACCATCCCTGCTTCTAGGCGCTCCTCGATGAAATAGTTGAAGCCGGCTTTCCTGTTTTCTGCAATGCTAGTCATCGGCCGTGCCTGTCAGCGGGGCATGAATTCTAGCAGTCGCCTGCCTGTCGGCCCTGAACCCGCCATGCCCATCGTCAAGAAAAGCGCCCTGGTCCCGTATTCCGCCGCCGCTATGTTCGACCTGGTGGCCGACGTCGAGAAATACCCCGAGTTCCTGCCCTGGTGCGGCGGCACCGATGTCCAGGAACAAAGCGAACAGGGCTTGGTTGCCACCATCCGAATCGCCTACCGCGGGCTGTCACAGTCCTTCACCACGCAGAACCGGCACGAACGACCGCACCGGATCGAACTCCGATTGCGCGACGGTCCGTTTTCCCGGTTGCACGGCGAATGGACCTTCAGCGAGCTGGAAGACGACGCCTGCCGGATCGACCTGGTCCTCGACTACCAGATGCGCAGCGGCCTGGCGGCCCGGCTGCTCGGCCCGGTTTTCGGCCAGATCGCCCAGACCCTGGTAAGCGCCTTCGTCAGCCGGGCCGAGGACCTGGCGGCACGGCCGTGACCTCCCGCCCCGGCGCGACGATCAGCGTGGAGTCGGTGCTCCAGGTCGATCCGGCGATGGACGGCGCGGGATCGGGTCCCGGGCTTGCGCGCCAGCAGCATCGCATCGCCGAGGGCACCACCATCCGGCAACTGCTGCAGCAGGCGGGGTTGGACTTCGTCATCACCGACATCGATGCTTCCCGCCTGGGGCTGAGTTGCCACGGCCGGCGCGCCTGGCTGGATCAGGTGCTTGCGGATGCGGACAGGGTGGAAATCGTGGCGCCGATCCGCGCCGATGCCAAGGCGGCCCGGGCCCGCCGGGTGGCTGCCGACCGGGCCCGACGCAAGCTGCGTTTCGGCTCCCGCGGCTGAGCAGGACGCGAGCGTCCTCACCTGCCCTGCGTTCTCGCCAGCCCCTGGCTTCCTGAGAGCGCTTCCTAGCAGCGCTCGCCGGCGCTCTTGCGGGCGGCGGCAAGACGCTGCAGCCGCTCGTCGTCCGCAATGAATTCACGCTCGCCGGACGCGGTGACTCGGGTGACGCGCTGGCCACTCTCCAGCGACCGGATGGTCCCCTTGAGGTCTTCGCAGGCCTGGACCAGCGCCAGCTTCCGGCTGGCCGCCTCGGTAGTCTTCTTTTCCTGCTCCTCGCTATCGGCCATGCGCTTGCGCCAGGCCAGGTCGCGGTCGGCGAGCGACGGGGGCGCGGCTGCGGCAGCAGCGGCAGCGGCAGCGGCCTTCAAGGGGGCGGGGGCTGCAGTCCCGGCGGCCGTCGGCGCGGCTAGCGTCGGCGCGGCACTGCGGACGATCCGATCTGCCGAGACCGCCGCGGGCGGGGGCTGATCCGAGAAGACCATGCGACCCTGGGTATCGCGCCACTGGTGCTGGGCGGCCGCGGGGCCTGCAGCACCCAGCCACAGCACGGCAGTCGCCGCGACCAACGCCAGGCGTCTGTGCGTGCCGATCGGAACCGGTGTCATGTTCTTCGCCTCGGGGGTGGCCTGCGCGGCGCGTTGCTCATGACCGATTCTGGTGCGCGGCGCGGCGCATGTGCACTCCCGCCTGACGGGCGGCCGGGAGTGCGACGCCGGTGGCGGCATGCCGCACGGCCGCCTGCGCCCGCAGGCCCGGCCGCCGCCGGAATCCGGGCGAATCGGTGGCCCGATCGATTTTCGAGGGCCGGCCGACTCGCTATAATGACGCTTTGCCGGATAGGTATTTTCATGCAGCTGGCCAAGAAGGCACTGACTTTCGACGACGTCCTGCTCGTCCCCGCTTACTCCGATCTTCTGCCGCGCGACACATCGCTCAGGACACGGCTCACCCGATCGATCAACCTGAACATCCCGCTGGTCTCGGCCGCGATGGATACCGTCACGGAGGGCCAGTTGGCGATCGTGATGGCGCAGGAAGGCGGCATCGGCATCATCCACAAGAATCTGCCGCCGGCGGAACAGGCCGCGGAAGTCGCCAAGGTCAAGCGCTTCGAATCCGGCGTCGTTTCCGACCCGATCACGGTCACTCCCCAGATGACGGTGCGCGAAGTCATCGCGATCACCCGTGAGCATCGCATCTCCGGCCTGCCGGTGGTGGAAGGCAAGATCGTGGTCGGCATCGTCACCAACCGCGACCTGCGTTTCGAGACCCGGCTGGAAGCGCCGGTCCGGAGCATCATGACGCCTCGCGAGCGCCTGATCACGGTACGCGAAGGCGCCAGCCTGGATGAAGCGCAGGAACTGATGCACAAGCACCGGCTTGAGCGGGTGCTGGTCGTCAACGCGGCATTTGAACTGCGCGGGCTGATGACGGTAAAGGACATCTTCAAGGCCACCGAACATCCCAACGCCTGCAAGGATGCGTTCGGCAAGCTGCGCGCCGGGGCCGCAATCGGCACCAGTGGCGACAGCGACGAACGCCTGGAGCGGCTGGTACAGGCCGGCGTCGATGTCATCGTGGTGGATACCGCCCACGGCCACTCCCGCGGCGTCATCGAGCGGGTTCGCCAGATAAAGCGACAGCATCCGAAGCTGGACGTCATCGCCGGCAACATCGCCACCGGCGAAGCCGCGCGGGCGCTGGTCGAAGCAGGGGCCGACGCGGTCAAGGTCGGTATCGGCCCGGGTTCCATCTGCACCACCCGCATCGTCGCGGGCGTCGGGGTTCCCCAGATCACTGCCATCAGCGACGTGGCGCGTGCCCTCAAGGGCACCGACGTCCCGCTGATCGGTGACGGCGGCATCCGTTATTCCGGCGACGTCGCCAAGGCACTCGCCGCCGGCGCGGACAGCGTCATGCTCGGCTCCATCTTCGCCGGCACCGAGGAGGCGCCGGGCGAAGTCATGCTCTTCCAGGGCCGCTCCTACAAGAGCTATCGAGGCATGGGTTCGCTCGGTGCCATGCAGGACGGCGCGGCCGACCGGTATTTCCAGGATGCCTCCAGCGCGGCGGAGAAGATGGTGCCGGAGGGCATCGAAGGCCAGGTGGCCTACAAGGGCTCGCTGATCCCGATCATCTACCAGCTGTGCGGTGGCGTGAAGGCAAGCATGGGCTACTGCGGCTGCGGCACCATCGAACAGCTCCATGCCGAGGCACAGTTCATGGAGATCAGCAGCGCAGGCATACGCGAGTCGCATGTCCACGACGTGCAGATCGTCAAAGAAGCGCCGAACTACCAGATAGACTGACGGCAGCCTGCCTCGCGGCAGGCATCCCGTCGAGCAACCGGCCGCCAATGGCGGCGAGTGGACTGCAGCGGTGCAACACCAGAAAATTCTCATCCTCGACTTCGGTTCCCAGGTCACGCAGCTGATCGCCCGCCGCGTGCGCGAGGCCCGTGTCTACTGCGAGATTCATCCGGGCGACGTCAGCGCCGAGTTCATCAGCGGCTACGGCGCCCGCGGCATCATCCTCTCCGGCAGCCATGCGTCCGCCTACGACGAAGACGCCCTGCGGCCACCGTCCATCGTCTTCGAGCTGGGCGTCCCGGTCCTGGGAATCTGCTACGGCATGCAGGCGATGGCCGAGCAGCTGGGCGGCAAAGTGGAACATTCCGATCATCGCGAATTCGGCTATGCGCAGGTGAGGGCACGCGGCCACACCCGCCTGTTCGACGGCATCGAGGACCATCGCAACGCCGAAGGCCACGGCCTGCTCGACGTCTGGATGAGTCATGGCGACAAGGTCACCGCCATGCCGCCAGGGTTCAAGCTGATGGCTTCCACCGCCGGCTGCCCGATTGCCGGCATCGCCGATGAATCGCGGCAATTCTACGGCCTGCAGTTCCACCCCGAAGTCACCCACACGCGGCAGGGTAAGGCCATCCTGCGCAGGTTCGTGCGCGAGATCTGCGGTTGCACAGGCGACTGGGACATGCCCAATTTCATCGACGATGCGGTGGCCTCGATCCGCCGGCAGGTCGGCGCCCAGCACGTGATCCTCGGACTTTCCGGCGGCGTCGACTCATCGGTGGCTGCGGCCCTGATCCATCGCGCCATCGGGACGCAGCTGACCTGTGTCTTTGTCGATCATGGCCTGCTGCGCCTGAACGAGGCCGAGCAGGTGATGCAGACCTTTGCAAGGAACCTCGGCACCCGCGTGATCCATGTCGATGCCAGCGATGCCTTCCTGTCCAAGCTCGCGGGCGTGGCGGATCCGGAAGCCAAGCGCAAGATCATCGGCGCCGAGTTCGTGAACGTGTTCCAGCATGAGGCCTCCCGGCTCACCGACGCGCAATGGCTCGCCCAGGGCACGATCTATCCGGATGTGATCGAATCCGCCGGCAGCAAGACCAAGAAAGCCAAGACGATAAAGTCCCATCACAACGTCGGCGGCCTTCCGGAGACCCTCAACCTCAAGCTGCTGGAGCCGCTGCGCGACCTGTTCAAGGACGAGGTGCGTGAGCTGGGCGTGGCGCTCGGCCTGCCCAGGGAAATGGTGTACCGCCATCCGTTTCCCGGACCCGGGCTGGGCGTACGGATCCTGGGCGAGGTCCGGCGCGAGTATGCCGACCTGCTGCGCCGGGCCGACGCGATCTTCATCGAGGAATTGCGCAACACCGCAGCCACCCAGGCCGATGTCGCCGCCGGCATCGTCGCGGATGACGATGTCGGCAAGTCCTGGTACGACCTGACATCCCAGGCCTTTGCCGTGTTCCTGCCGGTCAAGTCGGTCGGCGTGATGGGCGACGGACGGACCTACGAATACGTCGCCGCCTTACGCGCAGTGCAGACGCAGGACTTCATGACAGCCCACTGGGCGATGCTGCCGCATTCACTGCTGGCGCGCATGTCCAACCGCATCATCAACGAGGTGCGGGGCATCAACCGGGTGGTCTACGACATCTCAGGCAAGCCGCCGGCGACGATCGAGTGGGAATAGGTTTCGAGATGTATTTTCGAGATCTATCGGTTCTTGAGGCTGACGAGGTCGCAGCCCCGGTGAATTGCTGTCGATTCCCAGGTTGAAGATTGCAAGCTCGCGCACCTGGTTTTCCATCTGGAGGCGCACTCTGAGTGCCCAGAGGTCCTTGAGCTTGAACGGCGTCCTCTGGCCGACGAACTTGCCCTTGTTCTTCGGCTCGCGGTGAACAGCGTTGGCGTTGGATCCCATGATGAACTCCCATCAAGTTGAGGGCCAATCACGATGCGCGCCAGCGGCACCGGAATACATGTCCGTGTGAACAAGACGGCCCGCAGCTATCGATGAAGGTCAGCTTCCTGGCGTCGCCGCGTACGCACGCTGTCGGCCAACTGCTATCGCTGGCCACAGACTGCAAAAACCAGGGTCACTTTTCCCGGTGCCTTCGCTGCGCAGGTTCTGGCGCCGGCTGCGGCGGCACGGGCGCCAGAAGTGCTTTGCCGAGTAGAGAGGTCATCGCGTCGACGTACTGGCTTTGTGCCCATCCGAGCTCACGAGTGAGTTCGCGCCATGGCCCAGGCAAGGTCAACGCGTACAGAAGATCGGCGGCGGCTTCAGCGGTCCATTCCTGCGCAAGCTCGCCGAGCTCGGCTATGCGTTGCACACTCTTCCGGTGCACCTGGTGTCGAAAGCGCATCC
>JBBRJB010000147.1:0-6568 GCA_038220085.1 Burkholderiales bacterium | reverse complement strand
GGACTATCCGCAGGTCACCACCGTGCACATGGCGCCTTACCTCATCACCCGGATGGTCCATGACTTCAAGGGCCTGATGATGTTCAAGCATGAGGACTGGCCCGGGCTCAACAAGATCACCGCGCTGCGCGAAGCGGAGCGTCACGGCACCCGCCGGATCTCGATCATGGTGGGCAACGGGGGGCTTCACTACCCACAGGAACTCGGTCGCGGTGTGGACGGCGCGATGACCGGTTTCGCCTATCCGGACGCGATGGTCAGGACGCAGGAGCTCTACAAGGGCGGCAAGCGCGAGGATGCGGAAGACATCTATGACGCCTACCTGCCGATCATCCGCCAGGAATTGCAACCCGGGCTGGGACTGGCCATCCGCAAATACATCCTGAAGCGGCGCAACGCCATCCGCAGCGACGTACTGCGCTCGCCGGGCCCGAAGCTGGGTGTGCTCGATACCCAGGAAGTGGACCACCTGATGCGCCGGATGGAGCGTCGCACCAAGCAGCTTGGCATCGGCGTCCCGATCGCCTTTGCCCGCTGAACGGCCCCGCCCCGGCGCGCGCCATGGACTTCGATTTCGACACGCTCGAGCGCCCGCAGCGCTACAAGCTCCTGACCAGCCTGGTGGTGCCTCGCCCGATCGCGCTGGTCACCAGTCTCAGCGCCAGCGGTGTGGTCAATGCGGCCCCCTTCAGCTTCTTCAACGTCCTCGCGGACGAGCCCCCCATCGTGATCCTCAGCATCGAGGACCGGCCCGCGGGGCCGATGAAGGACACAGCCCGCAACATCCTCGAGCGCAAGGAGTTCGTGGTCAACCTCGTCGACGAGGGCATCGCCGCCCAGATGCACGGCTGCTCCAACGATCTGCCGCCGGAAACCAGCGAACTGGCTGAAGTCGGCCTCACGCCGGTCGCATCGATCGTCGTCGCCCCGCCCCGGATCCTCGAGGCGCCGGCGGCCATGGAATGCACCCTGCACAGCGAGATCAGCATCGAAAAGCGGCGCATCCTGATCGGCCGGGTTCGCCATCTCCATGTGCGCGACGGCCTGGTGGATCCGCAGACACTGCGCATCGACATGAGCCGCTACCAGCCGGTCGGGCGTCTTTTCGCCAACCGCTACTGCCGCACGGTCGAGCAGTTCGCGCTGGAGAAGAACGCCTATCTGGCTGCCATGGAGCAGGCAGGCCGCGCATGATCCTGGTCATCAACCCGAACAGCACGCAGGACGTCACCGACCACATCGACCGGTCGCTCGGCGCCTATCGACTCAGCGGCGGCCCGGACATCGTATGCGACACCCTGCGCAGCGGACCGCCCGGCATCGAATCCCAGGCTCATGTCGACGGAACCACGGAACGGCTCATCCAGTATTTCGATGCGGATGAAGCCAGGCTCAGTGCCGAATCGGTGGTTCTCGCGTGCTTCTCGGATCCCGGCGTTCATGCCCTGCGGGAAATCCTGCCTTGCCCGGTGCTCGGCAGTGCCGAATGCGCCTACTTCACCGCGGCTGCCCTCGGCGAGCGCTTCGGCGTCATCTCGATCCTTGCGCGCGTGGTTGCCCGGCACAAGCGCCAGGTGCGCCTGCTCGGACTGGAACACAAGCTGGCAGCGGACCTGCCGATCGAACGCAGCGTGGTCGCCCTGTCGGACGACGCCGCCACGCTCTCGCGCATGCTGGAGGTGGGCCACAGCCTGGTCGGCGATCATGGCGCCAACGTAGTGGTCATGGGCTGTGCCGGCATGGCGCGCTATCGCAATCGTCTGGAGGACGCCTTGCGGGTTCCGGTCGTCGATCCCACGCAGGCCGCGGTGGCCATGGCGATCGGACTGTTGCAGCAACGGGGCGGTTCCTAGCGCTTCAGTCGCTACCGCTTCAGTCCCTACCGCTTCAGTCCCAGGCTCTTGTGTTCCATCCGGCTCAGCAGCCGCACGATCGGCCACAGCAGGGCAAGGTAGAACAACGCTGCCAGGACGATCGGTGTGGCGTTGTAGGTCAGGGCCTGCGCCTGCCGCGCGTTGTTGAGCAGTTCCGGCAACGCCACCACGCTCGCCAGCGTCGTCAGTTTGATCACCTCCAGCGTGTTGCTGATCAGGTCGGGCAGCACGTTGCGGATCGCCTGCGGCAGGATCACCGAATGCATCGTCTGCCAGCGCGTCAATCCGGTCGAGCGCGCGGCTGCCGCCTGACCGGCCGGGATGCTCTCGATGCCGGCGCGAAACACCTCGCCGTAGTAACTAGAGGTGTTGAGCAGGAAGCCGATAGCAACCGCCATTAATTTGGGCAGGTCCACTTCCAGGAAAGGCGCCCCGAAATAGATGAAGATCAGCAGCACCAGTGGTGGCAGCGCCCGGAACAGGTCGACGTAGGCGATCAGCAGCCAGTTCAGCCAGCGCAATCCCAGGCTATGGAGCATGGCGATCAGCAGGCCACCTGCCAGACCCAGCGGGATCACCAGCGCCGACAGCATCAGGGTCATGTAGAACCCCTGGAGCAGGAACGGCCAGACCCGTTCGATGATCGCCGGGTTGAAGAAGTTCAGGACCAGGTCGTCCATCACTTCTTCCAGGAGAAGCGGGTCTCGACCCACCGCCCGCAGATCACCACCGGCAGGAACAGCACCAGGTATGCCAGCGCGCCCATCGTGAGCGGGGTTGCGTTGCCGGCGAGGCTTGCGGAAGACGAGGCCTGGTTGAGAATCTCGCTGAGCGCGACCACCGAGCCCAGCGCCGTGCCCTTGGTAGTGGCGATGACGCGATTGGTCAGGGGCGGCACGGTCATGCGGACGGCCTGCGGCAACACGACGTCCCGAAGCGTCTGCAGCCGGCCGAGGCCGGTGCTGCGCGCGGCTTCCCACTGCCCCCGCGGGACGGCGAGAATGCCGGCCCAGAAGATCTCCTCGGCAAATGCCGCCAGCACCAGCGTCAACGCCAGCCAGGTCGACGCGAAAGCGCCGAGCGACACACCGGCAAGCGGCAGCGCGAAGTACAGCAGGATGATCAGCACCAGGGGTGGCAGCGCCCGCATCACGTCGGCGAAAACGATGATCAGCAGGTTGGTAAGCCTGAACGCGAACGTCCGCAGCACCGCCAGCAGCAGTCCCAGCAGCACCCCGGCCGCGATGATCACCAGCGCCAGGCCGATCGTGACCAGCATGCCGTCGAGAATCGCAGGCAGGTACTGCCTGGCCACCTCCAGGTTGAAGAAACTGAAGACGAAGCGATCCCAGCCGCTCACGTGAGGCCCAGCGCTTTTAGCGCCAATCGGCGGGATGCGGCCGGGCCCACCGTCAGTGTCTCAGGCTGCCGAGGAATTCCTTGAGCCGAGGATGACGGGGAGCCCCGAACACCGCGGCAGGCGGGCCCTGCTCCAGGATCCGTCCTTTGTCCATGAACACGATCCGGTCGGCCGCCGCCCGCGCAAACTCCATCTCGTGGCTGACGACCACCATCGTCATGCCGGTCTCCTTCAACTCGCGCATGACGTTGAGCACGCCGCCGACCAGTTCCGGATCCAGGGCGCTGGTGGGTTCGTCGAACAGGACGATCAACGGCTCGAGGGCGAGCGAGCGCGCAATCCCGACTCGCTGCTGCTGTCCGCCGGACATCTCGTTCGGGTAGGCGCCGTACTTCTCTGACAGGCCGACCCGGTCCAGCGCCGCCATGCCCTTGCGGTCCGCATCGTCCCGACTGAGCTTCTGCACCTTGCGCAGTGCCAGCGTGACGTTGCCGAGCGCAGTCATGTGCGGATAGAGGTTGAAGGACTGGAAGATCATGCCGATCTTCTGGCGCACCTGGTTCAGGTTCACGCCCGGCCGCAGGATGTCGATGCCATCGACCTTGATCGAGCCGCTGTCCGGCTCCTCGAGCCGGTTGCAGCAGCGCAGCAGCGTACTCTTGCCTGAGCCGGACGGGCCGATGATGAACACCAGCTCGTTCTGGCGGACCTGGAGATCGATTCCCTCGAGCACGCGGATGCCCCCGAAAGACTTCTCCAGGGCGCAGACGTCCAGGATCGACATCAGCACTTCGGGGCAACGGGCGTCGCGTCGTAGCCGTTGGTACCGGGCTGGCCGTGCCCCGGCACGACAGTCGCCGTGGCGGAGTCGGCCGCGGGCTTCTCGCCGAACCACTTCTCATGCAGCTTCGACAGCGTTCCGTCCGACTTCATGCACTTGAGCGCCATTGACACCGCATCACGTCCGGCCACGTCGTCGTTGCGAAACGGTATCGCCCACACCAGCCCCGTCTTGATCCGAAAACTGGTCTTGACTTGATTGTTCTGCTTGGCCGCCCACTGCGACACGGTATTGCCGGCCAGGTTGGCGTCGGCACGTCCGGAAATGACCGCCTGCACGGCATCGGCGTTGGTGTCGTAGACGTCGTACTTGAAGCCGTATTTCTCCATGTTGGTCTTCGCCCAGGATTCATAGGCCGAGCCCTTGTTGACCGAGATGGTCATGCCCTTGATCTCCTCGAGCGACCCGATCGGTTTGGCCGCCTTTTTCTGCACGAACATGTAGTCCGTGTCGAGATAGCCCTCGGTGAAAAGCATCGCCTTGGCGCGCTCCGGCGTGAGCGTGGTCGGCGCGAGGATGAAGTCGTATTTACCGGCGTTGAGCCCCGGCACCAGGCCCGAGAACTGGGTGCCTTCGATCTCTATCGGCCGCCCGAGGCGCTTGGCGATCTCGTTGCCGAGATCGATGTTGAAGCCCTCCAGGCCTCCGCCGAGTCTGGGCATTGCGTGGGGCGCAAACGTCGCGTCGACGCCGGTCTTGATCGGCCCTTTGGCGCCAGCCTGAGCCAGCACTGCCACCGGCGCTGCCGCCAGCAGGACGACGGCGGCGAACCGGGCGAGCGAACGGCGTGCCGTGGGGCGGGCCGAACGACTGGAGGCGGAAAGAAGCGGACCTACAGGCACGATTGAACGGGTCATGGCAGACTCCTGGAAGATTCGGATTGGACTCGCAGCACATCACTATTCCGTGAGCGGTTTGCCCGCTCCGACCCGATCGACGATCAGCGAATAGTGTTCGGGGCGGCGATGCTTCGCGAAATTGAAGACATGCTGCCGAAAGGTGTCACCGAGCGCAAGGTCGCAGTTGAAGAAGATGACTTCGTCGTCCTCGGTAGACGCTTGGGTCGCGATCTCGCCGGTGGGGGAGACAATCGCGGATCCGCCGATCATGTGATAGCCATCCTCCGCACCACACTTGGCCGCCGCGCCCAGCCAAAGTGCATTCTGGTGGGCATGCGCCTGCAAAAGGAGCAGATGATGAAACATGCGCAGGTGGGGTGGCTCCGACCAGTGGATGTTGTGCGATGGGGTGTTATAGCCCAGGACGGCTACTTCGGCGCCCTGCAGGCCCATCACCCGGAATGTCTCGGGCCAGCGCCGATCGTTGCAGATGCACATGCCGATCAGCGCGTCCATCGTGCGCCAGACCTTGAAGCCTTCGTTGCCGACCTGGAAGTAGCGTTTCTCGAGATGCTGGAACGGCGCCTGCGGTTTGTGGTCGTCATGTCCCGGCAGATGGATCTTGCGGTAGCGGCCGGTGATCCTGCCGGCGCGGTCTACCAGGACTGCGGAGTTGAAATGCTCGCCGGCGGCAGTCAACTCGGCGTAGCCGAGATAGAAGCCGATACCGTACTCCCGCGCCTGGTCGAACAGCGGCTGGGTGGCGGCATTGGGCATCGACCGCTCGAAGTAGCGATCGACTTCCGCCTGGTCCTCCATCCAGTACCGCGGAAAAAAGGTGGTCAATGCCAGTTCCGGAAACACCACGAACTTCGCACCGCGGCTATGAGATTCGTGCAGCAGTTCGAGCAGGCGCGCGACGACGGCTTCGCGCGAGTCCGCCCGGTGGATCGGCCCGAGTTGCGCCACCGCCATGGGAAAGGATCGCTTCATCTGTCTGGGTTCCTTGGGTTCAATGAGCCGGCTGCTGGCTGATGAGCGAGCTGAACAGCTTGAACGATTCGGCGGGCTTGCGGTCGATCCGGAAGGGGCCGGGCGCCCTGCGGACGATGAACCTGCCGCTGCCGCGATCGACCTTGAGCCGGTTGTCGCTCACCACGGTCCGGCCCCGGCTCAGGACGGTGACCGGCCAGCCGGTAATGGACCGCCCCTCGTACGGCGTGTAGCCCACCCGGTCATGGATCGCAGCGGCGGCGATAACTGTCTTGCGTTCCGGATCCCAGAGCGCCAGGTCGGCATCCTGGCCAACTGCGATCGTGCCCTTGCAGTGGTCCAGTCCATAAATACGGGCGTGATTGGTTGCCGTCAGTGCGACGAACTGGGCCAACGACAGGCGTCCCTTGCCGACGCCTTCAGAGAACAGCAGCGGCAAGCGCAGTTCGAGTCCCGGCACCCCGTTGGCCATGTCCTTGAACGTCGTCTTGTCGCCCTTCGGAAGTTTTCCGCTCTCGTCGAAACGATAGGGCGCGTGGTCGGACGAATACACCTGGAAAGTGCCGTCAACCAGGCCTTGCCAAACCGCCTCCTGAGACTGGCGGTCGCGCGGCGGCGGACTGCAGCAGAACATCGCGCCGTCCAGTCCGGGCTTGTCGAT
>JBBRJB010000146.1:0-6585 GCA_038220085.1 Burkholderiales bacterium | reverse complement strand
GGGAAAGGCCTCGGCGATCAGCTTGCGCGCAACCTCCACCAGCGCCATGGAATGCTCGTTGGGCGAGTAGACGAAAATATCGCCGCCGTAGATCAACTTGCGACGGCTGTCGTCGTCAAGTTTCTGGTCGAAATGTATTGCTGTCATGGTTGCTGTCCAGAATTACTGAAACTTCGATGATTTTATGACTTCGCCGGTATCGGGGATGTGACTTACCACTTCTTCCATGGTGCCTTGCCGGATTCCCACAAGTCCTCCAGCACGTGCTTGTCCCGCAAGGTGTCCATCGGCTGCCAGAAACCGTCATGCCGAAAGGCGTGCAGGTGCCCGTCGTGCGCCAGCGATCGCATCGGCGACTGCTCGAAAATCGTGTCGTCGCCTTCGATTCGATCAATCACGCTGCGCGAGAGCACGAAGTAGCCGCCGTTGATCCAGGCACCGTCGCCCTGTGGTTTTTCCTTGAAGGCCTCGATATGGGAACTGCCCGCGGAGAGGGTGAAGGCACCGAAGCGTCCCGGCGGCTGGACCGCAGTGACCGTCGCCTCGCCGCCATGCTTGCGGTGAAAGTTGATGGAGCCCGCGACATCGACGTCGCTGACGCCATCGCCGTAGGTACACAGGAAGGTGTCGCCCTTGATGTACTTGGCTGCGCGCTTGATACGGCCGCCGGTCATGGTATTCAGGCCGGTTTCCACCAGCGTGACGGTCCAGGGCTCCGCCTCGTTGCGGTGGATCTCCATGCGGTTTTCCCGCAGGTTGAAGGTCACGTCGGCATTGGCCAGCGAGTACTCATGAAAGAAGCTCTTGATGACATGGCCCTTGTAGCCGCAGCAGATGATGAAGTCGTCGATGCCGTGGGCCGAATAGATCTTCATGATGTGCCAGAGGATCGGCTTGCCGCCGACTTCGACCATCGGCTTGGGCCGGACCGAACTTTCCTCACTGATACGGGTGCCGAAACCACCGGCGAGGATGACTGCTTGCATGGTATTGGGTGCCAACGGAACTGGGAGTGCAGCCATGGTGGCAACCGCAGCCGCGACCGTCAACCAACGTCCGACTTCCGGCGTGCTGAATGTCGCGCACGGCGCACGGTTGCCGGCCTGCCCGGCGGACCCGGGGCTGCTACATTCATGTTGTTGCAGCCGCCCGGGCCGCCAGCAGGAGGAGATCCCGATGTTCACCCTCTACACCTACTTCCGCAGTTCCGCCGCGTTTCGCGTGCGCATCGCCCTGAATCTCAAGGCGCTGACCTGGCAGCCGGAGGTAGTCTGGCTGCCCAGCGGCGAGCAGGCTGCTGACCAGTACCGGGCCCTGAACCCCCAGGCACTGGTGCCGACCCTGGTGGCGGACGGCCAGCGGCTGGCTCAATCCATGGCCATCATCGAATACCTGGATGAAGCCCACCCCCAGCCACCGCTGCTGCCGGGTACGCCCATAGACCGGGCGCGGATCCGCTCGCTGGCTCAGCTGGTCGCCTGCGATATCCACCCGCTGAACAACCTGCGGATCCTGAAGTACCTGAAACATGAAATGGGCCAGCAGCAGGACGCGATCGACCGCTGGTATCGCCATTGGTGCAACCAGGGGCTGGCCGCCTACGAGCGCGAACTGGCTGCAGGGCCCGGCGGGCAGTTCAGCCATGGGGACGCGGCAACCCTGGCGGACATCTGCCTGGTGCCGCAGGTTTTCAATGCCCAGCGCTTCGAAGTCGACATGACGAATTTCCCGCTGGTCATGGCAGTTTTCGAGCGCTGCATGCGACTGCCTGCCTTCGACGACGCCCAGCCGTCGCGTCAGGCCGAGGCGGCCCGGGGATAGCGGAACCGGCGGGACTCGCGGGACTTGCGAGGCATCGGCCGGCCATCCCCTGTGCAGCGGCGCGGTTTCATTGCGGGGTTGAGCGGGCTGGTCTTTCTGCCCGGTTGTGCCGCGCTGGCGCCGATCGACGATGGCGATGCGGCGTATTTCGACGCCCGCAGCGGGCGTCCGATCGGCGCGCGCGACCTGGCGCGCCGGCTGGCTCCCGCGCCGATCGTGCTCCTGGGGGAGGTCCATGACAATCTCGCGCACCACCGCATTCGCGGGCGGCTGCTGCTCGACTGGGTCGGTCGGGAGCCTTCCCGTGCGGCCGTCGTGGTGTTCGAGCAGCTCGATCGTGAGCACAACGATGCCTTGAGGCTGGCCCAGCGCCGACCACCCGTCGGCGAGGCAGAGGACCGCGGCTGTAGCGGGTCTGCCGGCGGGATCCCCTCCCGGATTGAGCGGCTGCTGGCCGCAGCGCGCTTTGATCAACGGGGCTGGGGCTGGCCGGCGCATCAGCCGGTGTTCGAGGCGGCCGATGCCAGCGGCGCGCTCTGGATCGCCGCCAACCTGTCGCGTGCTTCGGCGCAGCAGCTCAGCCGCAATCCGTCGGCCCCGGTCGATGTCGCGCTGCAGGCAGTGGTCGAGAGCGCGCGCTGGTCGGAGCAGGCGCAGGCCAGTCTGGCTGCCGCACTGATGGCCGGGCACTGCAACCTGCTGTCAGCCACCGCCGTCGAGAAGCTCGCGCGCGTCCAGCGCCTGCGCGATGCGGCGCTGGCGCTGCCGCTGCTCGATGCCCAGGAGCGGCGCTCGATGCTGATCGCCGGCAACGGCCATGTCCGGCGCGACCATGGCGTGCCACGCTATCTGGGAGCCTACGAGTACGAGGCCGTGGTGGTCGGTTTCGAGGAGGCTGCGCCGGCGCCGGGCGCCAGTGCCGACGACAGCCTCGCTGGCCGCCTGGGGGCGGCAAGAGCCGGCGAGCTGGCCCAGGCCTACGACCTGTTATGTCTTACCACCCGGGAGGGTCAGGGAGATCCTTGCGCCAGCCTGAGAGCGGCGCCGGGCGCCGTCCTCAATCCAGCAGCGCCGACGCAAACTCCTTTGCGCTGAATGCCTCCAGGTCGGCGACACCCTCGCCGACCCCGATGAAATAGACCGGAATCGGCTGCTCGCGCCGGGTGAAGGCGAGTGCCGCGATCGCCCCGCCCTTGGCCGTGCCGTCGAGCTTGGTGACGATCAGGCCGGTCAGATGCACGGTGTCGTCGAACGCCTTCACCTGGGCCAGCATGTTCTGCCCGGTATTGCCGTCCAGTACCAGCAGCACTTCATGCGGGGCACCGTCCATCGCCTTGCCAAGGACTCGCCGGACCTTGCGAAGCTCCTCCATCAGGTGCTGCTGCGTCGGCAGGCGCCCGGCGGTGTCGATCATGACCACGCCGGTGCGCCGGGCGATGCCGGCCTTGACCGCGTCGAAGGAGACGGCTGCGGGATCGCCGCCCTCGTTACCGATCACCTGGACGCCGTTGCGCTCACCCCAGCGCATCAGCTGTTCTCGCGCGGCTGCCCTGAAGGTGTCGCCGGCCGCCAGCAGCACGGTCTTGTCGATCGCCCGCAGATGCCGCGCCAGTTTCCCGATCGAGGTTGTCTTGCCCGCTCCATTGACGCCGGTGATCATCATGACCAATGGGGTTGCACGATCGACGTCGATCGGCCGCTCCAGGGGGGCGAGCAGGTCCGCCAGCAGCTCCCGCAGGGCGGTCTTGAGCGCGGCTGCCTCCACGATGCGATCGCGCCTGGCGCGCTCGCGCAACTGGGTCAGCAGCCATTGCGTGGTCGCCACGCCGGCATCGCTGGCCAGCAGGGCGGTCTCGAGTTCTTCGTACAAGGCTTCGTCGACCTTGACGCCGACAAAGATGATAGCCAGATTGCTGCGGGTCCGGGAAAGGCCGCCGCGCAGTCGGTCCAGCCAGCCGGGCCGGGCGCTTTCGACCGTCGGCGCCGCGCCGGCGACGGGCTCGGGATCGCCGGTGGTGGTGACGGGATCACCGGTCCCTGCGGCGGGGGCCGCGCTATGATCGGTCGCCTGCGGCGTGGTCGCCTGCGGCCGGGTGGCCTCGGTCGGGCGGGTTGCTTCCGTCGGGCGTGCTGGCGCCGGAGCAGTGGCCGGGCCGGGTTGGTCCGCGGCGGGCTGCGCCGGCGGAAGCTGTGGCGCCGGATCGGGCTGCGGCTCGGCGCCTTCTTCGATGGTGGCGGGTTCGACAGCGGGGGCGGGGGGTTTCTTGCGACGAAAGAATCCGAACATGGGCTTTGACGGGTGGTTTACCGCATTCTAAGGAACTGATGGATTCACGCGTCCGGATCATTGGCGGACTCTGGAAGCGCTCCCTGCTGCCTGTGCCCGCGCTGGACGGCCTGCGCCCGACGCCGGACCGCGTCCGCGAGGTCCTGTTCAACTGGCTCGGGCAGGACCTCCAGGGCTGGCGTTGCCTGGACTTGTTTGCCGGTACCGGTGTGCTCGGCTTCGAGGCGGCCTCGCGCGGGGCGGCCCGGGTGACGCTGGTGGAGCGTCATCCGGCGCTGGTGCGGTCGCTGGAGGCGTGCAAGGCGAGGCTGCCGGCGCCCGCCGTCGACATCGTGCGCGCCGATGCACTGCGCTGGCTGGCAGGCACGCCTGCGATGCCGCAGGACCTGATCCTGCTGGATCCCCCCTACCATGAGAAGTGGCTGAACCGGCTGCTGCCGTCGATGCCGCGCCGCCTGGCACCCGACGGCCGGATCTACGCGGAAGCCGAGTTTGCGCTGTCCGACGCCTGGTTGCAGGAGATTGGCGCCACCAGCCTCACGGTCATCCGAGCCGGCCGTGCCGGGCAGGTCCATTATCATCTGTTGGGTGAGCGGCACTGACACCCGGTGCCGAAACTGGAGAGCATTCATGGCCATCGCGGTCTATCCCGGGACGTTCGATCCGATCACCAGCGGTCATGAGGACCTGGTACGGCGCGCTTCGGGGATCTTCGATGAAATCATCGTCGCCGTCGCCGACAGCCGTGCGAAAGGGACCCTGTTCACCTATCATGAGCGCCTGGAGATCGCGCAGGAGGTGCTGCGGCCGTTCGGCAACGTCAGGGTAGAGGGGTTCTCCGGGCTGCTGAAAGACTTCGTTGAGCGGATGGGCGCCCGGGCGGTGATGCGGGGCCTGCGCGGGGTGGCGGATTTCGAGTACGAGTCCCAGATGGCGGGGATGAACCACTACCTGATGCCGAAAGTCGACACCATCTTCATGACACCGACGGATGGTTTCCAGTTCGTCACCGGCACGCTGGTACGCGAGATCGCGCTGTTCGGTGGCGACGTCAGCCGATTCGTGCCCCCGCTGGTCAACGATCGGCTGATCCAGAAGCGAAAAGAGCGGTTTTAGGAGGGGACAGCCTCCTGGCCGGCACAGACATGGCATTGCTGATAACCGACGAATGCATCAACTGCGACGTGTGCGAGCCGGAGTGCCCGAACGGCGCAATCACGATGGGTGAAGAGATCTACCAGATCGACCCGCACAA
Source organism: Burkholderiales bacterium (assembly GCA_038220085.1). GTDB lineage: Bacteria > Pseudomonadota > Gammaproteobacteria > Burkholderiales > Burkholderiaceae_E > Lautropia. The sequence goes on along the minus strand of JBBRJB010000146.1, from coordinate 1,222 downwards.
GTGCACCGAATGCGTCGGGCATTTCGACGAGCCGCAGTGCCAGCAGGTCTGCCCGGTCAGCTGTATACCTTTCGACCCGCAGTGGCGGGAGTCCGCGGAGCAGTTGCACGCCAAGTACCTGGCGCTGCAGGCGCAGCTGGATACCGCGCAGAAGTAAGCCGGTACAGGCGTGCCGGCGTCAGGTCAGGTTGTAGCCGACCTCGCCGATCATTGCCCCGGCGGTCCATTCCGCGGTCTCCTTCAGCAACGACTGATTGGTCAGCGGATGCTGGCTCGCCCATTGCCCGGGCAGGCTGATGCTGATGCCACCGTTCCTGCCGCTGCCGCTGCCGCTGCCGCTGACGCTGCCGCTGCCGCTGCTGTTCCTGCCGCCGGCGGCCGGCTGGACCTGGATCGGCGTGGGCCGTCCGTCCCGCCGGCGCTGCAGGATGACCGCGATCCTCAGGCAGAGGATCAGCAGCCACTCATCAGCGGTGGGCTCCTGCGACTTGAGCTTGCGCAGCCCACCGGTCTGTCCGAGCACCAGCAGCGACAGGAGACGCTGTTCGCTGCTCGAAAAGCCAGGGAGGTCCGCGTTGGCCACGATATAGCCGCCATGCTTGTGCGCGTCGGCATGCGCAATGAACGAGCCGATTTCGCGGATCCGGGCAGCCCACGCCAGCATCTGCAGGAAATGGGCATCCGGCAGGCCGTCCACCAGGCCGCCAAGAATCTCGCAGGCGACGGCCGCCACCTGGCGGCCGTGGGTATCGTCCATGCGGTAGCGCTCCACCAGGTGGCTGATGGTGATCTCGCGCCGGTCCGCCCCGGATGCCCGCCCGAGCAGGTCGTAGAGGATGCCCTCGCGAAGCGCCGAGTCGCAGTAGCTCATCGACTCGATCTGGAGCTCCTCGAAGAACGCCTGCATGACCGCCAGCCCGGCGCAGAAGACCGCCTGGCGCTCCGGTTTGAGTCCCTGTGCGCGCAAGGCGTCGGCGGAACCAGCCCGCAGGGCCATCGTTTCGATCTTGGCCAGGCTCTCGCGGGTGATCGTGTCATGACCGAATTCGGCCTCACTGACCTGCCACAGGGACTTGGCGGTTCCAGAGGTGCCGACGGCGTAGGTCCAGCCGAGCCGCCGGAACGCGCGGACCTGCCCCGCCAGCAGTTCGCCGCAATGCAATTGCGCCTTGCGCAACGCCCCGCGGGTGATCCGTCCGTCCGCAAAAAAGGACTGGGTCAG
>JBBRJB010000145.1:0-6655 GCA_038220085.1 Burkholderiales bacterium | reverse complement strand
AGGCGACGATCAACGCATCCACGTGGCCCGAACCGGCGATCTCCCAGATCGGCAGCGGGTGCCAGGCGTAGAGTGCAATGTCCTGCAACCGCCGTCCCTGCCGCTTGAGCAGCAGCACCATCGCCGCGATGCCGATCGCCTCGAAACCGACCAGCAGGATCTTCATCGCGAGCACTTTGCCGCCCAACCAGGCTTGCAGTGCGAAAGCCATCTGTGCGACGGGCGGATAGATCGTCGGCGCGAACCCTCGCCGGTTGATCCCGGGAAAGACGTCTTCATCGCGCAGGTGCGCCAGGACCGGGTCTTCGGGGATGCAGCAGTACGGGTTGAAGCCTGCGCGCTGGACCATTCCATCCCAGACGTAGCGGTAGATGTCGCTCGACCAGATGATCGGCCCCAGCAAGGGCCCGATCCTCAGCAGCGCGGCGACGCCCAGCACGAACAGCAGCCCCGCCGCGGGGGCTGACGGACGGCGCAGTAGCTGGAAGACCACCGCAGCATATGCCAGCCCCTGCAGCAGGGTGATGCTGACGAACAGTTGCCGCGAGCGGTCCTGCTGCACCACCAGCCCGGCCATCTCGAGTGCCAGCAACGACAGCGCCGCGATCAGCAGCGGGCGCGGGATCGTGCCCGCGCCTCCCGGCCGCTTCAATCCTCGTCCCCGCGGCGCCCGGTCGGCACCGCTGGAAATCTTCCCGCGGCTTGCAGCGCCTGCAGCAGCGCGGCCGAGTAGCGCGGGCGCCCGGTGCCGGTGCCGGCTCTGATGCCTTGCGCAAGCCGCTGCAGCGATGCGAGGTCGTCGACGTCGTACCACGTCGGCAGCCGATGGACATCGACACCGATCTCATCGGCACGCGCCAGCGTCTGCTCGAGCACGGCATCGGTACTCCAGGCTATGTCTTCGAATAATCGCGGATGCCATCGGCTCACGCCGATCAGGTAGTACCCGCCGTCCTCGGCCGGTCCCAGCACGATCCGCTCGCGCGCCTGCGCGGTGCGTGGCGCCGCCAGCGTGGCGACCGCTTCGACCAGATACTCCACCGGCAGGTCCGGGCTGTCCGAATTGACCAGACAGACACTGCGAAATCCCTGGTCGAGCAGGGTGCGGCAGGAAAAGCCGAGGGCGAACGGCAGGCCCGCCACCACCGGATGCAGCATGAGGAAACCTTGCGGCAGGATCTCGGCGAAGAAGGGGTCGGAGCCTGCCGGGTGACAGGTGGCGAAGGGCTGGAGCGCAATGCGCGCGGATGCCGCCAGCAGGTTCGCAGCGACGTCCTGCAGGAACACGGTGTTGAACTGCGCGGCCTCTTCGAAAGTCAGCGGCGGCACCAACCGGGTCTTGCATCGCCCGGGCGTCGAAGCCTTGGCCATGATTACTACCGCGTGACCGGGCGTTTGCATCGACCGGCTCAGTTGGTGATGACGACCTTGCCGATGACCTTGCGGTTCATCATGTCCTCCAGCGCCGCCGCGCCTTGCGGCAGCGGATAGCGCGCTGAAATGTGCGGCTTGAGCTTGCCCTGGGCCACCAGATCGAACAGGGTCGCCAGGTCCTGGGTGAACACCCGGGGTTCGCGGGACACGTAGTCGCCCCAGAATACGCCGACGATCGCAGCGCCCTTGAGCAGGGCGAGGTTGAGGGGCAGCTTCGGGATTTCGCCGTTGGCGAATCCGACCACCAGGTGGCGGCCGCGCCAGGCGATCGAGCGGAACGCCGGCTCGGTGTAGCGGCCTCCGACCGGATCGTAGATGACGTCCGGTCCCTTGCCGTCGGTCAATGCCTTGATCCGCTCGCGGAGGTCTTCTGCCGCGTAGTCGATGGTGTCGTCGGCACCGTGCTCACGGCATACGGCAAGCTTTTCCGGCGACGAGGCGGCCGCGATCACGCGCGCACCGAGCACCTTGCCGATCTCGATCGCGGCCAGCCCGACACCCCCGGCCGCACCCAGCACCAGCATCGTCTCTCCCGCCTGCAGCGCCGCCCGATCCTTGATCGCGTGCCAGGAGGTGCTGTAGGCCAGGGTGAACGCAGCGGCGGTGTCGAAATCCACCGCCGGCGGCAAGGCGATCAGCCGGGACGCCGCGACCTTGACCTTCTGCGCGAATGCGCCCTTGCCGCAGGAGGCGATGACCCGGTCGCCGGCCTTGAAGCCCTTCACGTCGGGACCGACCGCGGCAATGATGCCCGCGAGTTCCGCGCCGGGTGCGAAGGGCAGGGGAGGCTTGAACTGGTACTTGTTCTGGATGATCAGGACGTCCGGGAAGTTGACTCCGGCCGCCTTCATGTCGACCACCACCTCCCCTGGACCGGGCTCCGGATCGGCCACCTCCTCGTACACCAGGGTGTCGGGCAGCCCGTGATGCTTGCAGAGCAGTGCTTTCATGTCGGATCTCCAGATGCAGTCGCCGGATGTTAGTCCACCGGGCAACCCCCTCCCATACTCCGACAGGCTCCTCGGGGACAGGCTCCTCGGGCAATCGTCAACGTCCGGCTGCCTGCTGCTCGGGTGTGAGGACCTCGGCCAGGTAGTCGATGAAGCTGCGGACCTTGGGCGTTAGGTACATGCGGCTGGTATAGGCCGCATGCAGCGTGACGCCGATGGGCTCGGAGTGTGGCAGCACCGGCACCAGGCGACCGTCGGCGAGATCCCTTTGGACCAGCCATTCGGGAAGAAACGCCGCACCCAGGCCCGCCAGGACACATTCATGGGTCAGGTTGGTGTTGTCCGACTTCATTACCGTATTGACCCTCAGACTCATGCGGCCGGCGGGCCCGTTCATTTCGAGGCTGCTCGACGGGGGGAGGTAGGACGCGATGATCGCATCCAGATTTGCCAGTTCACCGGCCGTTGCAGGACTGTCGAGGTGTCCGCCGTGGCGGCGCCGGTGCGCCCGCACCAGGTCGGGCGTGGCCACTGCCTGGAAGTGGATCGAGCAGATCGGCCGCACGATCAGGTTCGGCGCGGGCTCGTTGGTGACGCGCAGGGCCAGGTCGAAGCCACCATCGGCCAGGTCGAGCTTCTGGTTGGAAAGGTGCAGGTCGAGCACGACCTGCGGATGGCGTTCGCGATAACCGGCCAGGAGGCGGGCGAAGTAGCCGGTTGCGCACCATACCGGCGCTGTCAGCTTCAGCACCCCCTGGGGTTCGCCGTGACCTTCGCTGAGCGCGGCGGCGGCGCCATCCAGGGTGTCGAGGGCTTCCCGGCAGCGTTCGAAGTAGACCGCACCCGCCTCGGTCAGGCTGACGTGGCGACTGCTGCGATTGAGCAGGCGGGTATTCAGTTGCCGCTCCAGGTGGGCCACGTGCTTGCTCGTCATCGCCGCCGACAGGCCCATCCGGACCGCTGCCGCCGAGAAGCTCCCCCCCTCGGCCACATGACGAAAGACACGCATGCTGATCAGGGTATCCACGCTTCGCCTCCCACTGGCAAAAACTTCATTGTTTCCTGGCGAGAAACTGATCGTCAATGTTCAGGTGGTAGATATCCTATTCGTAAACGTCTAAGCTGGCACTTCGCTATCGGTCCACACGAGGCAGCCATGGTCAGTGATTCATCCGCCGGGACGGTCCGCCGGCAACCCGCGATCTTCCTCCCCCACGGCGGCGGGCCCTGCTTTTTTATGGACTGGCCGGCAGGCAGCGACCCCTGGCTTCGGATGGGTGACTTCCTGCGCAGCCTGCTGCAAGGCCTGCCCGAGCGTCCCAAGGCCATCCTGGTGGTGTCCGGCCACTGGGAAGAGGCTGCCTTTACCGTCAACTCAGGGGAATCGCCGCCGCTGCTGTTCGATTACTACGGCTTTCCCGCACACACCTACCAGCTACGCTACCCGGCGCCCGGGGCCCCCGGGCTCGCCCGCCGGGTTCGCCACTTGCTGCAGGAGGCTGGCCTGCCATCGCAGGAGAACGACAGCCGCGGGTTCGACCACGGCGTGTTCGTGCCTTTCCTGCTGGTGGACCCCGACGCCCGGATCCCGGTGCTTCAGGTGTCTCTGCAGCAAGACCTGGATCCCGGACTGCACATCGCTGCCGGCAGGGCGCTGGCGGGGTTGCGCGACGAAGGGGTGCTGATCGTCGGCAGCGGCATGAGCTTTCACAACATGCGCGGCTTCGGCGGGGGTTTCGAGGCGGCATCCGAGCGGTTCGACGCCTGGTTGAACGATACGGTCACCGAACCGGACCCGCGGCGGCGCGCCGAGGCATTGGGCCGGTGGGCTCAGGCGCCGGATGGGCGAGCCTGTCATCCGCGAGAAGAGCACCTGCTGCCGCTGATGGTGGTCGCCGGAGCCGCTGCCGGCGATCCGGGGCGGCGGATTTTCCAGGACCGGATACCGAACGTCACCGTCTCGGCCTTCCAGTTCGGTTGAGACCGTTTTCCTTCTTCTTTTTCATTCTCCTTCGTCAACTTCTCTGCTTCTTCAATTCACAAGGATTCATCAGTGTCAGTCAATCAAGCTACCCACGCCACCCACGCCACCCACGCCACCCACGCCCGCCTTGGCGAGGCCCGCCCTTCATCGGCCTCGCTCGCCACCAGCTGGGCGCCTCACCTGCTGTCGGTACTCAGGATCGCGGCGGCCTTCACCTTCCTGCAGCACGGCACGGCCAAGCTTCTGGGATTTCCGAAGGTGGACATGTTCGCCGACCTGCAGTTGATCTCCCTCATGGGGGTCGCGGGGCTGCTGGAGCTCGTCGGCGGCGTGTTGCTGCTGATCGGATTGTTTTCCCGGACGACCGCATTCATTCTTTCGGGGATGATGGCGGTCGCTTACTTCATGGCGCACAGCGAGCCTTTCCTGTCGCCGATGCTGAGCGGCGGCGAAGCGGCTTATCTCTTCTGCTTCGTCTTCCTCTATCTCGCCGCGGCCGGTCCCGGACCCTGGAGCGTCGACGCTGCCCGCGCTTCGCGGCGCTAGGAGCCAAGTCGCCCGACAGCCTCCTGGCCGCCGGGCGAATGCCGGCGTAGTTCCTCCGGCGCGAAGTCGTCGACATCGATCACGGCACGTCGTGCAGCTTGAACGCGAGCCCCAGCAGGGTCGCAACCGGGCCCAGCGTGATATAGCGCTTCTCCCAGTTGATCCGCATGCCCAGCACCTTGCCCTGGTCCTCGAATTCGCCATAGCAGACGATGCCGACGTCCGGGATCGCGCCCGCATCGGAGCCTGCCAGCGGTCCGGTCAGCGCGAAGCACGGAATGTCGATGCCCTTGGCCAGCCGCGGCAGGTAGTGATCCTTCTGTTTTTCGGTGCCGTAGTGGAGCAGCAGTTCCGCCGGTCCGAGCGAATTCGGGACCATCACCGTGACGGCCGCGGCATTGCAACGGCTGGAGAGTTTCATCACCACTTCCGAGTGGGCCAGCGCCGAGAACTCGAGTCCGCCATAGCGCTTCGGGAGCCTGCGATACTGGGGCTTTCTCCCGATATCGGATCCGCCATGAACCGCAGCCAGGATTCCCGCAATGCCCATCCCGGCATCTTCTCTTTCGAGGGACTGGTCCCGGTCGTCGATCGCTGCGCCTACATACATCCCAGCGCGGTGCTGATCGGTGACGTCATCGTCGAGGCGGATTGCTATGTCGGCCCCGGTGCGGTCATGCGGGGCGACTTCGGGCGCATCATCCTTGCGCGCGGCGCCAACCTGCAGGACAACTGCGTGGTCCATTCGCGCGGCGACGTCGACTGCGTCATGGAGGAGGACAGCCACATCGGCCATGGCGCGGTCATCCATGCCTGCCGCATCGGCCGCGACAGCCTGGTCGGTATGAACGCGGTGGTGATGGATCTCGCGCACGTCGGCGAACAGGCGATCGTCGCGGCGATGTCCTTCGTCAAGATCCGCGCGACGGTGGCCCCACGCACACTTGTGGCGGGCGTTCCGGCGCGCCTGGTGCGTGAATTGACGCCGGCGGACATCGAAGGAAAGCAGATGGGGACCCGGATGTACAAGGACCTGGCTCGGCGCAGCCTGGCCGGCTTGCAGCCCGCCGTCGCGCTGACGGAAGTGCAACGCGACCGGGCGCGAAACGATTGGTCCGGCTACTCGTTCTGATCGGCGGCCGGCACTCCCGACGCCGATCGGACCCGCTGCTGCGTGGCGGCCGGTGCGTCAATCGACTTAGAGGGCCGCGGGCCGCGGGTTCTCGAGCATCTTGACGAGGGTGTGCAGGACCCGGTTCACCGGCGTCGCCACGCCGAGGGTAGCGCCCTTTCGCAGGATGAAGCCGTTGAGGTGGTCGATCTCGGTGGGCTTGCCGCGCATGAGGTCCTGGGCGGTGGATGAGAACTGGGCCGGCATCGCCTGTGCGATACCCGGCACGGTCGCCTGCATGTCGCCGGGCACCGTCACACCCGCGGCTTCTGCGACCGCCAGGCACTCCTGGACGACGTCGCGCATCACCGCGGCCACGCCCTCGCCCTGTGCGAGCGGCCCGTAGGGTAGCCGGGTCACTGCCGACAAGGCGTTGTAGGCGCAGTTGACGATCAGCTTGGTCCATAGTTCTCCGGCGGCGTTGTCCGTGACCCGCACCGGCACACCGGCGGCCGTGAACAAGGCCGCCAACGAGTCGCTTGCCGTGGAGGTCCCGATGACCAGGTCGCCGCGCCCGTGATGTTTCACCTGTCCTGCGCCGGCCATCTCCGTGGCGACGTAGACGACAGT
>JBBRJB010000144.1:0-6659 GCA_038220085.1 Burkholderiales bacterium | reverse complement strand
CGGACGGGGTCGTGCTGTGGACCCGGCTTGCCGCGGATCCGCAGCGTGCCGACGGCGGCATCACCGACCCGGTCGTCAGGGTGGACTGGGAGATCGGTACGGATGAACACTTGGAGAGCGTGGTCAGCCGCGGCACGACTGACGCGCTGGCCGCGGCCGCCCACAGCGTGCATGTCGAGATCGGCGGACTGCTGCCCGGCCGGTGGTACTGGTACCGCTTCACTGCCAACGGACATCGAAGCCGGATCGGCCGCACCCGCACGATGGCCCCGCCGGACGCGGCCGTTGCCCGCGTGAGGCTGGCGATCGCGTCCTGCCAGAACCGGGAGCACGGCTTTTTCTCGGCCTACCGCCACATCGTGGCGGACGAACCGGACCTGATTGTCCACCTTGGGGACTACATCTACGAAGGAAGCTGGGGAGAACTGTTCCGCCCGATCGGACTGCCGGAGGCGCAGACCCTGGCGCAATACCGCGAGCGCTATGCGATCTATCGGCAGGACCCGGACCTGCAGGATGCCCACGCGATGTTCCCGTGGGTCATGGTCTGGGACGATCATGAAGTATCGAACGACTATGCCGACGCCAGCGCGGAGCGGATCACGGCGCCCGAAGACTTCCTGGTGCGGCGGGCCGCGGCTTACCGGGCCTACTTTGAACATATGCCGATGCCGCAGCGCATGGCGCCGAACGGGCCTGCAATGCGGATCGACTGCGCCCTCAGGATCGGCAGGCTCGCCACCCTGTACCTCCTGGACGGCCGGCAGTACCGCACCCCCCAGGCCTGCCCTCCTCCCGGGCGCGCAGGCGGCAACGCCGTCATTGCGGCGGACTGCCCGGCGCTGCGGGATCCCGGTCGCACCATGCTGGGGGGTCGGCAGGAACAGTGGCTGGACCGGGCGTTCAAGGAGTCCAGGACTCCCTGGAACCTGATCGCCCAGCAGACCCTGGTCGCTCCCCTGGCGATGCCGGACAGGAGTGGATCGACTGTACGGGTACGGACGGACGGCTGGGACGGCTATCCGCTGTCGCGCCGGCGTCTGCTGGATTCGATCGGCGGCCACGGCCTGCGCAACCCGGTCGTCGTCGGCGGCGACCTGCACGCGTTCTTCGCGGCCGACCTGCGGGCGCAAGACGCTGTCGGCGCGGGTGGCGCGTTCCCGGTGGTTGCGAGCGAGTTCGTCGCCACCTCGGTAGCCTCCCAGGCCCCCGGACAAGCACACTACGATCGCCTCAAGCAGGCCAACGAGCACATCCGGCACGCCGACGGCACGCGTCGGGGCTACCTCAGACTGACTTTGGCGCCCCGCCTCCTGCAAGCCGACCTGATGGCGCTGGACGATGTCCGGCGCCCGGATTCGGGGATCAGCCAGCAGGCCGCCTTCGTGGTGGAAGACGGCCGCCCCGGCCCGCAGCCGGCCTGACCAGCCGGTCGATCAGTCGGACTGATCAGTCGGCGCGGGCGAGATGCTTCAACAAGCGCGTCCAGACGCGCAGGAGCATCAGGACGTCCGCGAACAGAGCGAGGCTTCCAACCAGCGCCACCAGGCGGAACAGGCCCCAGGCCTGGGGCGCAGGTCCGTATGCCAACTGAGCCAGGGTTTCGAGCCAGGGCGGCGTGAAAAGGAACAGCGCGGCCGCCAGCACGACGATCTTGGCGAAGGCGATGAGTACGACCGGCTGTTCCGGACTGCCGGACCCACCATCACCCCGGGCCATCGAATCCGCCGGCAAGTGAGTCGTAAACTGCGAAGACATATCAACTCCAGTAATGACGCCTCGGCGAGGCGTGTGAGGAGCATATTGGTGCGTCGCAGTATATTAATCAAGACACGGTTTGTGATGACAATCATTTTTAATTGTGATTGTACTGAGCCAACCCTTTGATCATGCGCTCTTTTTCTGTCAATAAACTGCGCGCGACCGTTCGCCACGACGTCGTACCCGTCCGACAGACGGACGGGCACGGATCGTCAGCGGGGCCCGTACCCCCTCGGACGCAAGCCCTTGAAAGCTCGGTCTCCGCCGGAATGATCGCCGCAAGCAGCGGTGCATTCATGGTCAGCTTCCGGTGAAAGGCGACAGCAACCAGGCCCACCAACTGTCCGGGACCCACAGCAGCACGACGGTCATCACGCAGTACCGCACCAGCTTGCCCACAAACATCCAGGCGGCGGACTGCCAGAAGGGCAGCCGCACCCAGCCGGCAACGGCGCAAAGCGGATCTCCCACCAGCGGCAGGAAGGAAAAGAACAGGGCTTTCGGGCCGAGGCGCTCCAGCCAGCGCAGGTAGTGAGTGCGGCGGTCCGACCCGATCACTTCCTTGGCGCCGCGCCCGAGCCAGTAATCGAGCATGCCGCCCAGGGTGTTGCCAAGCGTTGCCACGGCGATCACGAGCCAGTACTGGTCCGGATGAAGCTTGGCGTAGCCGAATACCGCCGGCTCCGAGCCGACCGGCAGCAGCGTCGCCGACGCGAACGAAACCGCGAACACCGTAGACAGGCCGTTCGCAGGCTGACTGAACCAGCCGATGACCGATTCCAGCAGGGAAGTGAACATGAATTCCTGGAGTGCGTTTCGCAAGGCCAGCAGCCAGCGCCGGCCGATAGGAACTCGCGCCACGGATTATAGGGGCCGTGCCGGCGGCCCCCCCGGCACGCATCGCTACAATCGCCCTTTCGCCGACCCCGCGCCCGGCCAAGCTCCACAGATGGCAATCGACTACCTCAAACGCATTCTCACCGCCCGGGTCTATGACGTCGCGCAGGAGTCGCCGCTCGAAGCCGCGCCGAACCTGTCGGCCCGGCTCGGGCACCGGGTACTGCTCAAGCGCGAGGACCTCCAGTCGGTGTTCTCGTTCAAGCTGCGCGGCGCCTACAACAAGATGGTCAACCTGAGCCCGCAGGATCGGGCACGTGGCGTGATCGCGGCGTCCGCGGGCAACCACGCGCAGGGCGTGGCCCTGGCGGCGAGCCAGCTCGGATGCCGCGCCGTGATCGTGATGCCGGTCACCACCCCGCAACTGAAGGTCGACGCCGTCCGGGCCCGCGGCGCTATCGCAGTACTCCATGGCGACTCCTTCAGCGACGCCTACCAGCACGCCCTCGGCCTGCAGGCCGCGCAAGGGCTGACCTTCGTGCATCCCTTCGATGATCCGGACGTCATTGCCGGACAGGGTACGATCGGCATGGAAATCCTGCGCCAGCATCAGGGGCCGATAGAAGCGGTGTTCGTGGCCATCGGCGGAGGCGGCCTGATCGCCGGCGTCGCGACCTACATCAAGCAGGTACGGCCGGATGTGCGCGTCATCGGTGTGCAGACCCACGATTCCAACGCGATGGCCTTGTCCCTGGCCGCCGGTGCACCGGTGGAGCTCGCCGAAGTCGGCCTGTTTTCCGACGGCACTGCCGTCAAGCGCGTCGGGGACGAGACCTTCCGCTTGTGCCAGCGGTTCGTCGACGACATCGTGCTGGTGGGGACCGACCAGATCTGCGCGGCGATCAAGGATGTCTTCGAGGACAGCCGCGCTATCCTGGAGCCCGCCGGGGCGCTGGCCATTGCGGGCCTGAAGGCATGGGCGCAGCAAAGTCCGCTGCGGGACCGCACGCTCATTGCCATTGCGTGCGGCGCCAACATGAACTTCGATCGCCTTCGCTTCGTCTCGGAGCGCGCGGAAGTCGGCGAGCAGCGAGAGGCCGTCTTCGCCGTGACCATTCCGGAGGAGCGGGGCAGTTTCAGGCGCTTTTGCCAGTTGATCGGTCCGCGAAACGTCACCGAGTTCAATTACCGCATTGCCGACAGCAAGGAAGCGCACGTATTCGTCGGCATGCAGATCACCAACGTTGCCGAGTCTGCGACGGTGGCCCGGAGCTTCGACGAGGCGGGTTTTACCAGCCTCGACCTGACCAATGACGAACTGGCGAAATCGCACATCCGTCATCTGGTGGGCGGCCGATCGGAACTGGCCAGGGACGAGGCAATCTATCGCTTCGAGTTTCCCGAGCGGCCCGGAGCCCTGATGAAGTTTCTCGCCAGCATGAGTCCGAACTGGAACATTTCGCTGTTCCACTATCGCAACCATGGGGCCGACCAAGGCCAGATCCTCGTCGGCATCCAGATTCCACCGGCGGAGCGGCCGGAGTTCAATGCCTTCCTCAAGACGCTCGGCTACCGCTACTGGGATGAAAGCCAGCACCCGGCCTATCGGCTGTTTCTCGCGGCGCAGCCTGCCTCGCAGCCCGCGTCTGCTCCGGAGTCGGCGCTGGTCGCGCAGGAAGCAGGCCGGCCTCGTTAGCCGCCAGCCGCAGTACGCGGGCGCAAAACTTGCTCGGATTTCCGCATTGGGACGGGAACATCGAGGCGATGATGCGCGTTCTGGGCCGGCGATTGGCGTGTGTGGTGCTGTCCGTTGCGGCGAGTAGCGCCGCGGCCTCACCGGCGCGGGGATCCGACTACCCCGACAGGGCGGTGCGGATCATCGTCGGTTTCTCTCCCGGCGGAGCCACTGACCAACTCGCGCGGCTGCTGGCAAAGGACCTGAACGAGATCTGGAACCAGCCGGTCGTCGTCGAAAATCGTCCGGGCGCGAGCGGCAATATTGCCCACGGACAGGTAGCCCATTCTCCCGGCGATGGCCATACCCTGCTGTTCACCTCCGCACCGCTGACGATCAATCCCAGCCTGTACCGCCACCTGGACTATGACCCTTTGCGGGACTTCAAGCCGGTGATGCTGGTAGCAATCGTCCCGAGCCTGCTGCTGGTGCCCGCAGCCTCTCCACTGAAGTCCTTCGGCGATCTGCTGACTCATGCCGCGAGCCATCCCGGCAGCCTCAGCTACGCCTCGGCCGGCAACGGGACACCACAACATCTGGCGATGGAATTGCTCAAAGCAAAGACCGGTCTGCGGATCGTCCATGTCCCCTACAACGGTGGAGCACCCGCGGTCGTCGGGCTGATCGGCGGACAGACTGAACTCATGTTTGCCGCGCTCCCGGAGGCGGCGCCGCATGTGGCCTCCGGCCGGCTGAGAGCCCTGGCGATCTCGTCGCTCGAGCGCTCGGAACTGATGCCGCACCTGCCCACCGTCTCCGAAGCCGGGGTCACCGGATTCAATGCGGTCGGCTGGCAAGGGCTCCTGGCGCCGGGCAATACCCCGCACCATGTCGTGACCCGAATCCATGCCGCGCTGGACAACGCGCTCGCGAGGGCAGGAACCCGTTCCCGCATCGAAGCACTCGGCCTGCGAATCAGCGGCGCCGGACCGAGCAAGTTCCATGACTTCCTGGCCGGTGAATTGCTGAAATGGGCAGACGTCGTGAAGCGTTCCGGCGCCCGGGTCGACTGATCGCTGCGGCCGGGACAATTGCGCCGGGCGCCACTCGATGGAATCGGACTCAGACGGGTTTGAGGTCCCGCGCGGCGACGCGACTGGCGCGGGGAGCAAGGCCAACCGCCGCCCGCACGATCGCGAGAAGTCTTGCTATCTCGGGCGACTTGACCCTGTCACGACGGCAGATAAAGGAGATCGGTGGCATTTTCATCCGCAACGGCAGCCCCAGGATCTTCACCCGGTGGTTGACGACCTCCCTCTGGGCGATGGTCTTCGGCAGCAGCCCGAGAAAGTTGAAGCGCTGGACAAAGGCAAGGATAGTCGCGTAGGACGCATCGCACTCCACGGCCGGCCTCGGGGGTGCGACCCCTACCCGCTGCAGAGCGGACGCGAAGGTCACATAGGAGGTCGAGCGGGCTGCCGGCAGTATCCATTCGTAATCGACCAGTTCCTCCGGTTGGACTCGGCGCCGGGTACAGAGCGGGTGATCCGGATTTCCCACGGCCACCAGATCCTCCTGGGACAATTCATCAAGCCAAAGGTCGGTTGCCACCTCCTCCATGGATTCGTCGAAGGGGATCCGGCCGAGGCCGCAATCGACGGCGCCGCTGTAGATATCCATCAGGAGTTGCCGCCCGGTCGCTTCCCGCAACTGCAGAATCAGCTCTGGCCACTCCCCTCGGCAACGGGCCAGGACCTCCGGCATCAGGGTAGCGAGCGTCAAGGGCAAACCGCCGACCCGAAGCAGCGTTGCGGCACCCAGCCGGATCAGCCCCTGCTCTTCCCGGGCCGCTTCGACGTCGCGAAGCAATCGGGACGCCCTCTGGGAGAGGGCCCGCCCGGCCGGTGTCGCATGCAGGCCGAGTCGTCCCCGCTCGAACAGCCGCGATTCAAAGGCGCGCTCCAGATCGGCCAGCAGCTTGCTGGCCGCGGACTGGGTCAGGCCTATGCGGTGCGCCGCCTCCTGGACACTTTCGGACTCCGCGAGCGCGACCAGCAGCCGCAGGTGCTGCAGGCGCAAGCGCAGAATGATCGATTCCAGACGCATAAATCGAATGCCCAGAAAAGGTGGGGGGAGCTATATTCCGGATTGGACTTCAATCTATACAATTTTGGCATTGTTTGGTTTGCTCATTCACCGTATAGTGAATTGCATTCAATGACTCAACCTCAATGCTGAGGGCAGCTTCTGCCTTAGATAATCCTTTGTTTCTTAACAGGTTTAACCTTTGTTTACCAACTCTAGCCTTGTTATTGAATGTTAGCGGGTGGTAGATTTTTTAGAGTTGTAGGGTATAAGGGCGATGCGAGTAGCAATTATCGTTGAC
>JBBRJB010000143.1:0-6708 GCA_038220085.1 Burkholderiales bacterium | reverse complement strand
GAGCGCGACTACGAAACCGGCTACGAAGCAGACGACATCGCCGCCGGCCGCGCGGTGATCGGCAAGCTGGAGTGGCCCGCCACGATGAAGGACGTCGCCGCCACCATCGAGCATGCGCGGCCCTACGGCAAGATCGCGGTGGTGGGCTACTGCTGGGGCGGAACCGTCGCCTGGCTCGCCAATGCCCGCCTGAGCGGCCTTGCGTGCACGGTCGCCTACTACGGCGGCGGTATCCCGTCGTTCATCGGAGAGACGCCCAAGGTGCCGATCATGCTCCATTTCGGGGAAAGCGACGCTTCCATTCCGGTAGGCAAAGCCCGCGAAGTCGCCGAACGCCATCCGGGCGCACAGACGTTCTTCTACCCCGCGGGGCACGGGTTCAATTGTGACCAGCGCGGCTCTTACGACGCCGATGCAGCGGCGCTTGCACGGTCGCGGACGCTGGCATTCCTGAACAAGTATCTCTGAGGCGTGCATGGCAGCTTCAGCGGAGACCTGCCGTGAGTGACAGGCGCATCCAGGCCCTGACCTTCGACACCGGCGGGACCATCCTCGACTGGCACACCGGTTTCTCCCGCGCGCTGGCGGAGATCGGTCGAAAGCATGGCGTGCAGCGGGACTGGGCGTCGATGGCCAACCAGCTGCGCCGGCGCTCGCTGGAACGCATGATCAATCTCGGCCAGCAGGAGCCGCCCGCCTACAACTTCGACGGCGCGCATCGTGCGGTGCTGGACGACATCCTGCAGGAAAACGGCCTGGCAGAAGCCTCCGACGTCGAGCGCCGCGCCGTCTGGTGGGACGCGGTCCACGGGCTCAAGTGCTGGCCCGACTTTGCGCCGATCCTGCCGCAACTGCGGGAGCGCTACATCTGCGCGTCGTTCACCATCCTGAGTTACCGGATCATCATCGACACCGCCCGTTGCAATGGGCTGGCCTGGGACGCGGTCATTTCCTGCGAAGGAATCGGCAAGTACAAGACCCTGCCGCAGGCCTACGAAACCGCGGCGCGATACCTGCAACTGGAGCCGGCGCAATGCTGCATGGTGGCCTGCCACAACTTCGACCTCGACGCTGCCAAGCGGGTCGGATTCAGAACCGCCTTCGTGCGCCGGCCGAATGAATGGGGCCCGTCGGGCCCGCCCGATCCGCAGCCCAATCCCCACCACGATTTCATCGCGGACGACTTCCCGGATCTGCTCCGCTTGCTGAGCTGACGGCGCCGGAATCGTCGCCCACCGGCCCGGCAGTCTGCCCGAGCACCGGCTGCTGTGGCCGCTCGGGCGTGACGAACAAGTCCCAGGCTGCAACAAAGAGCGCAGCGATCAGCGGACCGATCACGAAGCCGTTCAGGCCGATCAGCGCGAGACCGCCCAGCGTCGAGATCAGCACGACGTAGTCCGGCAACTTCGTGTCCTTGCCGACGAGGATCGGGCGCAGGACGTTGTCCACCAGGCCGATCACCAAGACGCCGAATGCGATCAGCACGGTGCCCTGCCAGACGGCGCCAGTGGCCAGGAAGTAGATCGCCACCGGCCCCCAGATCAGGCCCGCCCCGATTGCCGGCAGCAGCGACAGGAAAGCCATCAGGACCCCCCACAAGACCGCGCCCTGTATGCCCAGCGCCCATAGAATCAGTCCGCCCAATGCGCCCTGGGTGGCCGCGACCGCGATGTTCCCCTTGACGGTGGCCCTGATGACGGTGGCGAACTTGCTGAGCAGAAGCTGTTTCTGGTCCTCCGCCAGCGGGATGGCGCGACGGATGTGAATCGCCAGCCCGGGACCGTCGCGCAGCAGGAAGAAGAGCAGGTAGAGCATGATGCCGAAGCTCACCAGGAATCCCAGCGTGTTCTGCCCGATGTTGATCGCCTGCGGCGCCAGATACTGGCCGACCTCAGCTGCGCTCTCGGTGAGCCGCTGCTGCAGGGCAGGCAGGTCGAGCAAGCCGAGTTCGCTCAGGCGGTCATACAGCCATTGCGGCAGCGCGGCCAGTACCTGCTCCGCATAGCGCCCGAAGTTGAGATCTCCCGAGCGGATCCGGGCGTAAACCGCGGTGGCCTGGCGGACCAGCGAAACCGAGACCAGCGAAATCGGCAGGATCACCAGGAACAGGATCAGGGACAGCGTCGCGAAAGCCGTCAGGTTGCGCCGCTTGGGCCAGCGATGCCGCAGGCGGCGCTGCACCGGCGCGAACAGCAGCGCCAGGACACCGCCCCAGAAGACCGCCCCGAAGAACGGGAACAGGATGGCGAGGAACGCCACCGAAACCACAATCAGCAGCAGCAGGAACGACTTGCGCTGCAGATCAGGGGAATCCGCCGATTGCGGCATGGTCAACGCTCAGCCGTCGTCAGTTCCGCCTTCAGGTGCTGATGCCAGTACGGATAGGGCGCGTCGACCGTACTGGCTTCATCGAGCCGGGCCACCTGGGCACTGCTGAGATTCCAGCCGATGGCGCCGAGGTTCTGCTGCAACTGTTCCTCGTTGCGGGCGCCGACGATGACGCTTGAGACGGTGGGCCGCTGCAGCAGCCAGTTGATTGCCACCTGCGTGATCGTCCTGCCGGTCTGATCCGCCACCTCATCGAGCGCGTCCACGACGCGAAACAGCCGCTCGTCCGGCACCTGCGGTCCCGCGTCCTTCGTCACGTGCAGACGGCTGTCCTTGTGCAGCGGTTGCCCGCGCCGGATCCTGCCGGTCAGGCGGCCCCATCCAAGCGGGCTCCAGATGATCGCCCCGACGCCCTGGTCCTTGCCCAGCGGCATCAGTTCCCATTCATAGTCGCGGCCGACCAGCGAGTAGTAGGTCTGGTTTGCGACATACCGGGGGTAGCCATAGCGGTCCGCCGCCGCCAGCGACTTCATCAGATGCCAACCGGAAAAGTTGGAGCAGCCGACGTAGCGGGCCTTGCCGGCGCGCACCAGGTCATCGAGCGCGCTCAGGGTTTCCTCCACCGGCGTGTTGACGTCCATCCCGTGCAACTGGAAGAGATCGATGTAGTCGGTGCCAAGGCGCTTGAGTGACGCGTTGCACGCCTGCACCAGGTGGTGGCGCGAGGAACCTACCTGGTTGGCGCCCGGCCCGGTACGAAAGGTCGCCTTGGTGGAGATCAGGATCTTGTCGCGCCGCCCCGCGATGGCCGCACCGAGCACCTCCTCCGCGACGCCGTTGGACTAGACGTCGGCGCTGTCGAAGAGGTTGACGCCGGCGTCCATGCAGATGTCCAGCAGGCGCTTGGCCTGAGTCGCGCCGGTCTCACCCCAGGCCTTGAAGAATTCGGTCGTACCGCCGAAAGTTGCCGTGCCGAAACTCAGCGCCGGCACCTTCAGGCCGGAAGCGCCCAGTCGTCTGTATTCCATTGTCATGTCACCCTTTTTGCTAGGAGTCTGTCGGAGTTTATCCGCTTCGCGCGCGAGAAGAACTGACGGCAGGCGATGTGACAGCCTGTGATGTGACAGCCGGGACGGAACTCACGCGGCCGGTTTTATGTTGGCATTCCGGCAGAAAGTGTTGTCCGGGTCCTACTCGGCCTTGATCCGTCGCAGGGCACGAAAGGCGCCGACGGGGCGCTCAGGCCGATGGCGAGGAAGGCGGTCGCGCCGTCGGGCAAGCTCCAGCCCCCGACGAACCCACCGATCCCGTTAAGATGCTGCGTTATGAACAAGCAACCCGCCGGTGACCCGATGACCCCGCCTCCCGCCAACCCGGCGCAGGATTTCATCCGCTTCGCCGTCGAGACGGGCGTGCTGAAGTTCGGCGAGTTCAGGACCAAGGCCGGGCGCCTCTCCCCGTATTTTTTCAACGCCGGACTGTTCAACGATGGCGCTTCCCTGGGGCGGCTGGCGGGATTTTATGCGCAACGCCTGCTTCAGGCCGAAGCGGAATCGGGCCGCCGTTTCGACATGCTCTACGGCCCCGCCTACAAGGGGATCGCGCTGGCTTCGTCGATGGCCGTGGCGCTCGCCTCGCAGGGGCGGAACCTGCCGTTCGCCTTCAACCGCAAGGAAGCCAAGGATCACGGCGAAGGCGGATCGGTGATCGGGGCGCCGCTCTCGGGCCTGGTCATGATCGTCGACGACGTGATCTCGGCCGGGACCTCGGTGGGCGAGTCGGTGGCTCTGATCGAGAGCAAGGGCGCCCGTCCCGCTGGGGTGCTGATTGCCCTGGACCGGATGGAGCGCGGCGGCGATGCGGTCCATGTCGGCGGCAACTCCGCGGTGCAACAGGTGCGGGAACGCTACGGCCTGCCGGTCTATGCGATTGCGACCCTGGACGACCTGCTGGCCTTTCTGGACAAGCTTGCGCCAAGTGATGAAAGTCACACCGCCCATCGCATCCGGATCGCCGATTATCGACGCCGCTTTGGCACCTGAGGGGGCCGCTGGCTAATCTAGCCGCATGAAGCCAGAAGGTCGATCGTCATTGACGGCAGTATGCCTAGCGGCAGCGTTGACGCTGATCGTGCCGGCGTTGCGCGCCCAGGTGCCCTCTGTCCTGGCGCCGCCGATCTACAGCTGCACCGACGCGGACGGCCGGGTGATCTCCTCCGATCGCCCGATCCCGACCTGTTCACGCCAGCCGATGCGGGAATTGAACCCGGACGGCTCCCTGCGCCGGATCATCCCGCCCCCGCCGACCAGGGAGCAGCAGCGCCAGCAGGCGGTGCTGGAAAAGGAGCGCCAGGAGGAGGCACTGGCCCGCAAGGTGCAGCAGTCCCGCGATCGCAACCTCCTGCTGACATTCGAGGACGAGCGCTCGCTCGAGTCGATGCGACGGCGCGGACTGGCGGACATCGACCACGAGATCAGGCTCGCGACCCAGCGGATCCTGTCGATAGACAGGGAGCTGAAGATCGCGCAGGACTCGGCGTCCGCCTGGCAGTCCGCGAACCCGCAGAAGAAGCTGCCGTTTCACTACCAGCAAAGGATCACCGACTCGGCCAATGCGATCCTCGTCGAGGACGCCTTGATCACCGAGCGCCAGGTGGAGCGCGACAGGATCAACACCCGATTCGACGCCGACGCCAAGCGCCTGCGTGAGCTGCTTGGCAGGCCCGCGCACAGCGAAGTCCCGATCCGATCGCCGCGCGGCTGAGGGGCCTGTCGGCTCCTAGCCTCCCAGGCGTGCCCGCAGGAGGTCGTTGACCTGCTGGGGATTCGCCTTGCCCCGGCTCGCCTTCATCACCTGTCCGACGAGCGCGTTGAAGGCCTTCTCCTTGCCGGCGCGAAACTCCTGCACCGACTTCTCGTTCTCCGCGAGCACGCGCTCGACCAGCGGCTCGAGCGCCGAGCTGTCGCTGATCTGGCGCAGCCCCTTGTCGTCGATGATCCGGTCGACCGCCGCCGCATCGTCCGACGGGTCGGCCCAGAGGGCCTGGAAGATGTCACGGGCGATCTTTCCTGAGATGGTGTCGTCTGCGATGCGCTCTATCAGCCGCGCCAGCTGCTGCGCCGACAAGCGGGACCCGGCGATGTCCAGGCCGTCGCGGTTCAACTGGGAGGCGAGATCGACCATGATCCAGTTGGCCGCCAGTTTCACGGACTGCAGCCGGGCTGGGCCGGTCGCCGCTGGCAGCGCCGCCACCACCGACTCGAAATAGCCGGCGGTGTCGCGGGAGACGGTCAGGGCGATGGCGTCGTATTCGCCCAGCGCCAGTTCCTCCTGGAAGCGTTGCCGCTTGCTCGCGGGAAGCTCCGGCATTGCCTGGCGCACCGCCTCGATGCGCGCCGGCTCGATCACCAGCGCCGGCAGGTCCGGATCCGGGAAATAGCGATAGTCGTGCGCATCTTCCTTGCTGCGCATGGACCGGGTCTCGTCGGCGTCAGAATCGAAAAGCCGCGTTTCCTGCACCACCCGGCCACCGTCCTCCAGGAGTTCGATCTGCCGACGGACCTCATAATTGATCGCGCGCTCCAGGAAGCGAAAGGAATTCAGATTCTTGATCTCGCAGCGCGTGCCATACGCCTGCTGGCCCACCGGCCGCACTGAGACGTTGGCATCGACCCGGAACGAGCCCTCCTGCATGTTGCCGTCGCAGATCCCGAGCCAGGTGACCAGGCCGTGCAGGGTGCGGGCATACGCCACCGCTTCAGCGGCAGAGCGCATGTCGGGCTCGCTGACGATTTCGAGCAGGGGCGTGCCGGCGCGGTTCAGGTCGATGCCGGACTGGCCCTCGAAGTCCTCATGCAGGGATTTGCCGGCATCTTCCTCGAGGTGGGCGCGGGTGAGCCGGATGGTCCGGATGGCCGGCGCCTGCCCGGCCTTGCCCGCCGGCACCAGGACCGAGAGCTGCCCGCCGGCAACCACCGGCGTCTCGTACTGGCTGATCTGGTATCCCTTGGGGAGGTCGGGATAGAAGTAGTTCTTGCGCGCGAAGACCGAGGCCGGTGCGATCGTCGCCCCGACCGCGAGCCCGAAGCGGATCGCGCAGTCCACCACCGCGCGATTGAGGACGGGCAGCACGCCGGGCAATGCCAGGTCCACCGCGCTCGCCTGGGTATTGGGCGCAGCGCCAAAGTCCGTGGACGCACCCGAGAATATCTTCGACTGCGTCGACAGCTGAGTATGCGTCTCCAGCCCGATGACTGTTTCCCACTGCATTGTTCTCTGCTCCGTCGTGCCGGTCGTCAGCGGCTCAGGTCCGCGCAACCGCCGCTGCGCGGATCGAACATGACCGGCCAGGCCTGATCGCTGACTCCGTTGGTGCATTGG
>JBBRJB010000142.1:0-6759 GCA_038220085.1 Burkholderiales bacterium | reverse complement strand
GCTCGGTGGACGAGCCTGCCGCGATCTTCGGCGGTTGCGCCAGGAACTCCTCCGGCAGGTGGCGCAGCAGGCCATGGTCGACCAGACTATTCAGATCCGCCGAGAGTTGGACGGCGCTGGCGCCAAGCACCGGCACCGGCGCTCCTTCATGGCAGTTCAGGCAGTCCTTTCCGGACGGGACGGCATAGCGGCCGGTGGGCGCTTCGGCGATGTCCAGCATCACGCCTTCGGCGGGGACGCGGACGGCGTCGCTGCCGTCCGCGTTCCAGACGTAACTGACAAAGCGCCAGGATCTGTCCGCTCGACGCTCGATCAGCCGGGTTTCCACCCGGTGCCCGTGAAACGAAAACTCCTTCCATAGACGCGTGCCCGGCGGGAACTCCCAGGCATCCGGTCGGGTGGCGTCGATGAAGGTGCCGGGCGGCAGGTAGAGCCAGCGGCGCTTGGCTGCGCCGTCCGACCACAAGGGATACTGCGGCGCAAAGGCGAGGTTGTGCGGGTCCACTTGCGCCTCGGCGCCGCTGGCGGTGCCGGTCCGGTATAGCCCGGTGTCGAGAAGGCTGCGCGCCGGCGCATCCGCTGCCGTCGCTTCATTGGCTGCCGTCGAGTCGGATTGAACGACCGGGCCTGAGGCTGCGTCGGACGCGCTGCCGGACGTGGTGACTCGGGCGACCGCCGGCCCGAGCACCAGGATGACAAGCAGCACAAGATGGAGCACGAACTGCATTCGAGCTTCCCACGCGCAATTATTTTTCTGACTTCCTCGCTGCGACCACCAAGGCACGGATCGCCCAGCGCCGCACCTTGCGGGCCTCGACATCGTCCACTTGGAGGACGTCCTTGAAGACAATAAATCCTTCGGTGCCGAGGACCAGGGCCAGCGCCCTGCTCAACGTCCTCAACCCGGCCTGCGTGAACTGGCTTCTGGCTGGAGCGAGGGCGGCGTCTATCAGCGAACTTCCTCGATTTTGGCGTGCCGGCACTCCCTTGTCCAGCCTGCCCGTCTTTGATTCCGCGCTGCAGCGTATGCGCCAGCCTCATCCTCAGCTACGCTTCGTTGGCGACCATCATGTCGTGCAGGGCGGTATCCGCTTTCTCGACGCGCTCCACCGGGAAAAAGGGCCTACCCTCTGCCTTGCCACGCCAGACCGAGTCGTCGACGAGGAAATTGTCGCCGTGAAGCCGCCTGAGGTTCTCGACTTTGCCGTCGGAGAGATCGGAGCATGCGGTTGGGATGCTCCTAGTCTGGCGCCTTCGCGTCCTGGCCCCTGTCTTCGCCGGCGTCGGTCGGCAGGCCTCGTCCCTGGGCGTACGCCTGGGCGATCTGGCGCAGCGTCCGCATCTGGCTGCGGAAGTTGGCGCAGCCTGAACACATCATCACATGCGCGCCCAGCCCTACCCTCTCTGCGAGCTTCAGTGGACGGTCCATTTCCTGCGAGCACAACTCGGACACTTCCCTACAATTCATCATGGACTTCCCCGGGGCGTCCCCAGCCGCTCTCCATGCAGCCCCGCAATTTCTGGCGGGCGCGATGCAGAACGACGTAGCAGTTGCTGGTTGAGATGCCCAGTTGGGCACAGATTTCCTCGGACTCGAACCCGAGGAACTCGCGCATCATGAACACCCGGCCGGTGTTGGCCGGCAGGTGATCCAGGCAGGCTTCGAATACGCCCCAGAACTCCTGCTTCTGCATCAATTGTTCCGGATCGGGCCAGGCCGCCGGCGCTGCCTGCGCGCGCCATCGCCCGCGCTCGTTGAACAGGCTGTCCGGACG
The DNA here is from genome assembly GCA_038220085.1 of Burkholderiales bacterium. Lineage (GTDB taxonomy): Bacteria > Pseudomonadota > Gammaproteobacteria > Burkholderiales > Burkholderiaceae_E > Lautropia. The sequence goes on along the minus strand of JBBRJB010000142.1, from coordinate 4,984 downwards.
CTCCTGCCAGTCGGCGTCGTCGTCCCCCAGGCTCGAGAAGTTGACCGAGCGCTGAGACTTCCGGAGGTGATCGATGATGCGGTTGCGAAGGATGGCGAACACCCAGGTCTTGAGCGAGGAGCGGCCGGCAAACGATTCGGCATTGCGCAGCGCCGACTCGATTGCATCCTGGACCAGGTCTTCGGCCACCTCGTGGTTGCGCACCTGCAAATGCGCGAAGCGGATCATGTCCGCCCTGACCGCGACCAGCGCCTGCTCATCTATGCCGTGCACTAGGGCCATCCCGGATCCTTGTCGTCGTGCCTCGTTACCATGGTCTGCCGCGCTCTGTCAGGACCGCGCTGTGTCAGGATGCGTTCCCGGCGAACAACGCCTGCCCATGTCCATTCACGTCGTGTCAGGCATTTGCAGATCCCTGCGGATGCTCCTTCAAATCGAGGTCGCTTCCCATGTCAGAATCAATCAAGCTTACCGCAGGATCCCGCTTCCCGGCCATGGACTGGGCACAGACCGACGGGTCCCGGCTGGACCCGGCCGGTATGAACGGCTGGCGCATGCTCGTCGTCTACCGGGGCGCCCATTGCCCCCTGTGCAAGGGCTACCTGAAGACCTTGGAGAGCCTGCAGGGCGAATATCGCAGCACGGGCATTGCCGTGGTCGCGGTTTCCGCCGACCCTGAAGATCGCGCCAAGGCCGAAGTGGCCGAAGAGGGCTGGACCTTTCCTGTCGGCTACGGTCTGTCGCGCGATGACATGCAGCGGCTGGGTTTGTATATTTCGTCGCCGCGCTCACCGCAGGAGACCGACCGCGATTTTGCCGAGCCGGGTGTCTTCGCGATCAATCCCGAGGGCAATCTCCAGATCATCGATGTCTCGAATGCCCCGTTTGCCCGGCCGGACCTCAAGGCCCTGCTCAAGGGCCTGACGTTCATCCAGGAAAAGCAGTATCCGGTTCGCGGGACGGCCTGAGCGGATCGGGGATTACCCAGGGCTGGCGGCTGTAAGGAACCGGCCGATCGGCCGTCTACAGCGCTTGGCTCTCTTCGGGACTCTACGGGAACTCCATGCACGCCACTCTCCATCTGCTCACCCGAACCGACTTTCCCCCGCTTCGTCGGCGCGCTCTAGACACGCTGCAGGTCAACCTCGGCTACCGGTGCAACCAGAGCTGCGTGCACTGCCACGTGAACGCGGGTCCGAACCGGACCGAGGAGATGTCCGGAGACAATATCGACGCCCTGTTGACTTTCCTCGACGTCAACCCCGGGGTGCGCACACTCGATCTCACCGGCGGCGCGCCGGAACTCAACCGGCACTTCCGACGGCTGGTGACTGCGGCCCGTGCTCGTGGCGTGCGCGTGATCGACCGCTGCAACCTCACGATCCTTGAAGAGCCGGGCCACGAAGACCTGGCGGAGTTCCTGGCCGTTGAAGGGGTCGACGTGGTCGCATCGATGCCGTGCTATCTGGAAGACAACGTCGACCGGCAGCGCGGCAAGGGGGTCTTCGGCGCCAGCATTCGCGGACTGCAGCGGCTGAACACGCTCGGCTATGGGCATGCGGGCAGCGGGCTCACGCTCGATCTGGTCTACAACCCGCAGGGACCGAGCCTTCCGCCGCCGCAGGAAGCGCTGGCCGCCGATTACCGGGAACACCTGGCCGGGCATTTCGACATCGAGTTCAACGAGCTGTTCACGCTGGCGAACATGCCGATCCAGCGTTTCGGCTCGATGCTGGTGTCAAAGGGCGAGTTCACCCCTTACATGCAGTTGCTGCGCGGCGCACATCGGGATGAGAACCTGGAGCAGGTGATGTGCCGAAGCCTGCTCAGCGTCGATTGGGAAGGCTATCTCTACGACTGCGATTTCAATCAGCAACTCGGCATGCCGATCCGCCGCAATGGCAAGCCCCGCATCCATCTCAGCGAGGTCACCGCGGGTGCACTCGAAGACACCGCCATTCGCGTCGCCGACCATTGCTATGGGTGCACCGCGGGCCAGGGATCGAGTTGTGGCGGGGCGCTCGAGGAACCCGCGCTGGCGGATTCGGCGGGCGGATCGTGAATGCTCATCGGCCGCGAGAGACGGCGCGCATGATTGCGCGGCTTCTCCGATCTTTCGGCCGGCGCACGGCGCTTCTGCTGGCCGGCCATCTGCTGACCGCCAACGTCATGGCTGCCGACGAGACGCTGCGCGGTTGGCGGACCGTGCGATCGCCTTGCGCCGAGGCGCCATCGTGGCCGACTTGGCGGTCACCGCCGGCACGCCCGGTCAGTTGCGGCATCTGTTGAAGTAGGAAACGAGAAATGCGACTGGACAAGCGCTGGTGGGTGGTCCTGGTGTTGCTGGGTGCGATCGCGCTGTTCTACGCGTTCGACCTCGGGCGCTTCCTGAGCCTGGAGGCGATCAAGTCCAGCCAGGCCGGCGTCGAGGCGTGGCGCGCATCACGTCCGTTGCTGGCCGCGCTGCTCTTCTTCGCCGGCTACACGACCGTGGTGGCGCTGTCGCTGCCGGGTGCGACCCTGATGACGCTCGCCGCCGGTGCGGTTTTCGGGTTGGGCTGGGGTACGCTGATCGTGTCGTTTGCCTCGACGATCGGCGCCACGCTGGCGTTCCTGGTGTCGCGCTGGCTGTTGCGCGACTGGGTCCAGTCGCGCTTCAGCGAACGGCTGGCGGCGCTCAATGAAGGCATCCGCAAGGATGGCGGGTTCTACCTGTTCACCTTGCGCCTGGTTCCGCTCTTTCCGTTCTTCGTGATCAACCTGGCAATGGGCCTGACATCGATCCGCTGGTGGACCTTCTACTGGGTCAGCCAGGTCGGCATGCTGGCGGGCACGCTGGTCTACGTGAATGCCGGCACCCAGCTAGCGGCCATCGAGTCGCTGGACGGAATCGTTTCGCCCGGCCTGCTGGCGTCGATGGCGGTCCTCGGGATCTTTCCCCTGGCAGCCCGCTGGATCGTCGAGTTCATGCGCGCCCGCAAGGTCTACGCCGGCTGGTCTCGGCCGAAGACCTTCGACCGCAACCTGATCGTCATCGGCGGCGGCTCGGCCGGGCTGGTGACCGCGTACATCGCGGCAGCCGTGCGTGCCAAGGTGACGCTGGTGGAGAAGGACCGCATGGGCGGCGAGTGCCTCTACACCGGTTGCGTGCCGTCCAAGGCGCTGATCCGCTCGGCCAGGCTGCTGTCGCAGATACGCCGTTCGAAGGAGTACGGCGTCCGCTCGGCGCAGGCGGATTTCGACTTCGCCGAGGCGATGGAGCGGGTCCAGCGCGTGATCGAAACCATCGAGCCCCACGACTCACCTGAGCGCTACACCGGGCTCGGCGTGGACGTGGCGCTGGGAACGGCACGCATCGTCTCGCCCTGGGAAGTGGAGATCACCGACGGCGAGGGACGGGTGCAGCGGCTCAGCACGCGAAGCATCGTGATCGCGGCCGGCGCGCGGCCTTTCGTGCCGCCGATCGAGGGCATCGACCAGGTGGACTACCTGACATCCGAGAACATCTGGCGCCTGCGGGAACTGCCGGGGCGCCTTGTCGTGCTGGGCGGCGGTCCGATCGGCAGCGAACTGACCCAGGCGTTCGCGCGGCTCGGGTCCAGGGTCACGCAGGTCGAGATGGCGCCGCGCATCCTCATGCGCGAGGACGTCGATGCATCCGACCTGGTCACTCAGCGCTTTCGCAGCGAGGGGGTCGAGGTCCTCGTGGACCACACCGCGAAGCGCGTTGAAGTGGCCGATGGCGAAAAGCGGCTGATCGTGGAGCATCGCGGCCGCGAGGTCGCCATCGCCTTCGACGCGCTGGTGGTGGCGGTCGGCCGCAAAGCCAACCTGACCGGCTACGGCCTCGAGGAACTCGGCGTCAAGGCGGAAAAAACGCTCGACGTCAATGGTTACCTCCAGACCAGTTTCCCCAACATCTATGCGGCCGGGGACGTGGCAGGCCCCTTTCAGTTCACCCACACTGCGGCCCACCAGGCCTGGTATGCCGCAGTCAACGCGCTGTTCGACCCCTTCAAGAAATTCCGTGCCGATTACCGGGTGATTCCCTGGGCGACCTTCGTGGAACCCGAGGTGGCGCGGGTCGGCCTGAACGTGCTGGAAGCGACCGAGCGCGGCATTGCGCACGAGGTCACCATGTACCAGATCGACGAACTCGATCGCGCCATCGCCGATGGCGAGGCGCACGGGTTCGTGAAGGTGCTGACGGTGCCGGGGAAGGACCGGATCCTGGGCGTGACAATCGTCGGCGAACATGCCGGCGACCTCCTCGCGGAGTACGTGCTTGCGATGAAGCACGGGCTCGGCCTCAACAAGATTTTCGGCACCATCCATATTTACCCGACCATGGCCGAGGCCAACAAGTACGCCGCCGGCACTTGGAAGCGCGCGCATGCGCCGCAGGCTCTCCTGAACTGGGTCGAGCGTTTCCACACCTGGCGCCGCGGCAACTGACCTGCCTCAACCCCGGCTGCGTGCGTTCCGGTTGAGGACGTCGTGCCGCTGCCGGATATCCGTCGGCCAGGTCGACTTGATGTAGGACAGCACCGCCCGGATTTCGCGGTCGCCGAGCGTGCCGCCGAAGGCCGGCATGTCGCTCTGATACCCGGCCGGCGCATGGCGTTGGATTCCGTCGCGCGTGATCTCGAAGAGAACCGCATCCGGGTGGTGCCAGGTGTGTCCCGAAGCGTCGTGGGGGGGCGCCGGCAGCCGCCCGTTGGGCAGGCGCGAGCGCCAGTTTGGCTGGCCCTCCAGGGTCCGACCATGACAACTGGCGCAGTGCTGGTCATAGACGACCTGGCCGCGGGCGACGAGCGCCGGATTCGAGGGGTCGATGCTGTCCTGCCCGTCTGCCCTGAGCAGCCAGTAGCCGATGGCAGCGCAGACTGCGATACCCGCGATCGTGAGTGTCGCCAGTCGTCGTCGTTGCGCCGGGGTGCGGATGCTGAGCACCCTTCCGATCAATTCGCCGGCTTCGCCTGGA
>JBBRJB010000141.1:0-6763 GCA_038220085.1 Burkholderiales bacterium | reverse complement strand
AACAGCGAGTCGAGCCCACTGAATCGCCTGGGCGTAGCGCGCTTGCCACCATCGACGGTCTTTCAGACCTGTTCTGCCTCGCGTTGGGCCTTGCGGCGCTCGTGGTCCTTGAGATAACGCTTGCGCAGGCGAATGCTCCTGGGCGTGATTTCGACCAGTTCATCGTCGGCGATGAACTCCACCGCCTTCTCCAGGGTGAGCTCGATCGGGGGCACCAGCACGATCGCATCGTCCTTGCCGGAGGAGCGCACGTTCGTGAGCTTCTTCTCCTTGATCGGGTTCACCACCAGGTCGTTGTCGCGAGTGTGGATGCCGATGATCATGCCTTCATACAGCACCTCGTTCGGGCTGACGAACATGCGACCGCGCTCCTGAAGCTTCCAGAGCGCATACGCGACGGCGCCGCCATCGTCCTGCGAGATCAGCACGCCCTGCCGGCGCCCCTCGATGTCGCCCGCCCAAGGCGCATATTCCTCGAAGACGTGGCTCATGACACCGGTACCGCGGGTCATGTTCAGGAACTCGCTCTGGAACCCGATCAGGCCCCGGGCCGGCACCTTGTAATCCAGTCGGACCCGGCCTTTGCCGTCCGGCTCCATTGCCTGCAGATCCCCGCGCCTGCGTCCGAGCAGTTCCATCACCGGGCCCTGGTGGGTATCCTCCAGGTCAATCGTCAGTTGCTCGTAGGGCTCCTGGCGCTGTCCGTCGACCATCTGGATGCGCGGCTTGGGCCGTGACACCGCCATCTCGTAGCCCTCCCGGCGCATGTTCTCCAGCAGGATGGTCAGGTGCAACTGCCCGCGACCGGAGACGATGAAGGTATCCGAATCGGCGGTGAACTCCACGCGCAGGGCGACATTGGCCTGCAGTTCCCGGACCAGGCGCTCCCGGATCTGCCGGCTGGTGACGTACTTGCCTTCCCGTCCGGCCAGCGGCGAGGTATTGACCAGGAACTCCATGGTCAGGGTCGGCTCGTCGATGCGCAGCAGCGGCAGGGGATCGGGAGAACCGGCTTCGCAGATCGTCGAGCCGATATCGACGCCTTCGACGCCGTTGATCGAGACGATGTCACCGGCCTGAGCCTGCGCGACGACTTCGCGCTCCAGCCCGCGAAACCGCAGCACCTGGTTGACCTTGGCCGGCACCGGGGCCTGGTCGCCATGCACCAGCAGGACGCTCTGGCCGGTCCGGACCGTTCCCCGGTTGATCCGGCCGATGCCGATCCGCCCCACGTAACTGGAGTAGTCCAGGGCGGAAATCTGGAACTGCAGCTTGCCGCTGGGGTCGTCCGCGCGGGCCGGCACCCGATCGAGAATCGCATCGAACAGCGGACCCATGGAAGGCGGCGAAGCAGCAGCGGCCGCCTCGGCATCCTTGAGTTCGTGTACCGCGTAACCCGCCAGGGCCGACGCGTAGACGACGGCGAAGTCGAGCTGCTCCTCCGAGGCGCCCAGCCGGTCGAACAGGTCGAAAGTCTGGTTCAGGACCCAATCCGGCCGCGCGCCCGGACGGTCGATCTTGTTGATGACGACGATCGGTCGCAGGCCAAGCGCCAGGGCCTTGCGGGTGACGAACCGGGTCTGCGGCATCGGACCGTCGACCGCATCGACCAGGAGCAGCACCCCGTCGACCATCGACAAAGCGCGCTCCACCTCGCCGCCGAAGTCGGCGTGGCCGGGAGTGTCGACGATGTTGATCCGGGTTCCGTGATACTCGACCGCGCAGTTCTTGGCGAGGATGGTGATGCCGCGCTCGCGTTCCAGGTCGTTGGAGTCCATCACGCGTTCGGTGACCGCCTGGTTGGCACGGAAGGTGCCGGACTGACGCAGCAGCTTGTCCACCAGGGTGGTCTTGCCGTGATCGACGTGAGCGATGATGGCGATGTTGCGGATCAGGAGTTTGGGCAAGCCGTCGGAAGATTCAGACACTGGATTTCTTTGCGGTGATGTGGATGTAGATGTCATGACACGATGATGCGCGCTGGCGTCAGCACGCAAGTTGATTCGGTGTTATGGGTGCTGCGGCCGAGCCCGATCAATCGGCCGCTGCAATGGACGGCAATCCTGGCGGCCGATGCAGGACCGCCCTTCTCTTCCGGTCCGTCGGCGGGGCGCATGGCGTCGGCCGGCACTTCCACCGCCTGCCCCTGGCAGAAACGGCGGGCAGCCGGCTCGTCGATAGCGACGCTGGACCAGTCGGCGACCAGCGTTTCCAGTCCGATCAGCCGCGCTCGCCGCTCCTGCGGCGACAGGGCGGCCAGCGTCTCGAGCGTGATCGCGCTGGTCACGCAGAACCGGCCGACGACCGTACGACGCAAGGCGCTCAAGTGCGCGCCGCAACCGAGCGCGGCACCGATGTCGCGCGCCAGCGAGCGGATATACGTACCCTTGCTGCAGGCGACCCGCAAACCGAGGGTCGGGACCGGATCGACTCGTCGTCCCAGCAGCTCGAGGGCGTGGATGGTGACCCTGCGCGGCGCCGGCTGCACCGGGTTGCCTTCCCGGGCATAGCGATACAAGGCTTTGCCGGCAAGCTTCAAGGCGGAATAGATCGGCGGCACCTGGACGATTTCGCCGCGAAACCGCGCCAAGACCGCATCGAGTTGCGCGTCGGTGAAATCCACCACTGCCGTGTTCACAATGTCGCCTTCCGTGTCGTCCGTCGTGGTGGTCTGCCCGAGCCGCAGGATTGCGTCATAGGCCTTGTCGCCTTGCAGCGCCGATTCGGCCAGCTTGCAGGCCTCTCCGAGCATCACCGGCAGGAGGCCGTCGGCCAGGGGATCGAGAGTCCCGCCATGCCCTGCCTTGTCCGCCTCCAGCAGCCGCCGGGCCTTCTGCAGTGCCAGGTTCGAGGACAGCCCCCGGGGCTTGTCCAGCAGCAACAGACCGTGAACCTTCAAACTCCCGCCAGGGCGAACCGCGTATCCATGCCGACCGCCGCCTACTGATCCGGATCCGACGAGCGCAGTGAGTTGGCCTTGTCGATCAACTGGCTGAGGGCCATGCCGCGCTCGGTGGAGCGGTCATGCGAAAAACGAATCTCCGGCGTCGTATGTATCCGTACCCGCCGCCCGATCTGAGAACGGATGAAACCGGCTGCCGCCCGAAGTCCCTGCAGCGTCGAGGCGACCGTTTCCGGATCATCCGGCAAGACGGAAAACCAGACCGTCGCATAGGCGTAGTCGGCGGTGAGGTCGACCGACGTCACCGTCACCATGCCGATCCGCGGATCCTTCACCTCGGCGCGGATCATCTCGGCCAACTCCTGGTGGAGTTGCTCCGTGACCCGGAGCGCCCGGCCGGGTGCGGATCCTGCCTTGCGCCGCATCGGCTCGTCGGCTCCTAGGAGGCCGCCGCAGTAGCGGTCGCCAGGGTTCTCGCCACTTCCTTGATTTCGAATGCTTCCAACTGGTCTCCGACCTGGATGTCGCTGTAGCCGGACAGGGCCAGACCGCATTCGAAACCTTCCTTCACGTCGCGGACATCGTCCTTGAAGCGCTTGAGCGAATCGAGCTTGCCCGTCCAGACGACCACGGAATCGCGCAGCAGGCGGATGTCGGAATCCCGGCGGACAACGCCCTCCATGACCCGGCAACCGGCGACCGTGCCGACCTTGGTGACCTTGAACACCTGCCTGATTTCCACCAGGCCGAGGATCGTTTCCTTCTTCTCCGGCGACAACATTCCTTCCATTGCCGACTTCACGTCATCCACGGCGTCGTAGATGATGTTGTAGTAGCGGATGTCGATGCCATTGGCCTCGGCCATCTTGCGGGCCGCCTGGTCGGCACGAACATTGAAGCCGATGATGACCGCCTTGGAGGCCACGGCCAGGTTCACATCGCTCTCGGTAATACCGCCGACCTGGCCGTGCACGATGGCGACCTTGATCTCGTCGTTGGCCAGCTTGAGCATGGCATGACTGAGCGCTTCCTGGGAACCCTGCACGTCCGCCTTGATGATCAGCGCCAGCGTCTTGACTTCGCCCTCGCCGATCGTATCGAACATGTTCTCCAGGTTGGCAGCCTGCTGGCGCGCCAGCCTGACGTCGCGGAACTTGCCCTGACGGAACAGAGCGATCTCGCGCGCCTTGCGTTCATCGGGCAACGCGATCACTTCCTCGCCGGCCTGCGGCACTTCATTGAGGCCCTGGATCTCCACCGGTATCGACGGTGTGGCTTCGTCGATTGCTTTTCCGGCTTCATCCAGCATGGCCCGGACCCGACCATAGGTGGAACCGACCAGCAGGGTATCGCCGCGACGCAGCGTGCCGGACTGCACCAGCACGGTTGCCACCGGACCGCGACCCTTGTCGAGGCGAGCCTCTATCACGAGCCCCTTGGCGGCGGCCTTCACCGGCGCCCTGAGTTCCAGCACCTCGGCCTGCAACAGCACGTTCTCCAGGAGGTCATCGATTCCCGCGCCGGTCTTGGCCGAAACGCCAACGAACGGAACGTCGCCGCCATATTCCTCGGGAACGACGCTCTGGGCGACCAGTTCCTGGCGCACGCGCTCAAGGTTGGCCTCCGGCTTGTCGATCTTGTTGATGGCCACCACCAGGGGCACGTTGGCCGCCTTGGCATGGGCGATCGCTTCGATCGTCTGCGGCATGACGCCGTCGTCGGCCGCCACGACCAGGATCACGATGTCGGTCGCCTTGGCGCCGCGCGCCCGCATCGCGGTAAACGCGGCGTGACCTGGGGTATCCAGGAATGTCACCACTCCGCGCGGCGTTTCGACGTGATAAGCGCCGATGTGCTGAGTGATTCCACCGGCCTCGCCAGCGGCCACCTTGGCACGCCGGATGTGGTCGAGCAAAGAGGTCTTGCCGTGATCGACGTGACCCATCACCGTCACGACCGGTGGACGGGATTCGGCCGGACCATCACTGCTCTCCACACCGACGTCGTCCAGCATCGCCTCCGGATCGTCGAGCGTCGCGGCGATCGCCTTGTGGCCCATCTCCTCAACCAGGATCATGGCCGTTTCCTGGTCCAGCACCTGGTTGATCGTGACCATCTGCCCCAGTTTCATCAGGTACTTGATGACCTCGGTCGCCTTGATCGACATCTTGTGCGACAGGTCCGCCACCGAGATGGTTTCCGGCACATGGACTTCCCGCACCACCTGCTCGGCGGCGGGCTGCGGCGCCATGCTCTGGCGTCCACCGTGCCGGTCTCCCGGGCGGCGAGGACCGCGCGCACCGCGCCAGCCGGTGTTGGCACCGGCGTCGCCACGAGTCTTGATCTGGCGGCGCTTGGCGGCTTCTTCCTGCCAGGTCGACGACAACTTCTCGGACTTGACGTGCTTGCGCGCGCCGGTAGCGTCTGTTGCGGCAGCGCCCGGGGCCGAAGCCTCGGCGCCGACAGCCGGCTTGTGCAGGGTACCGGAACGGCGCGCCGCAGCAGTTGCCACGGCATCCAGCGGCTTCGCCGGCGCAGCAACCGCATCCACGGCCGGCGGGGGGGCCGGCGGCTTGCGGCTTTCGCTCAGTAGGCGGTTGATGGCGGCCACCTCGTCTTCAGCCTTGCGGCGTGCGGCGGTGGAGAAGTCGGCGGCCTCCTTGGCCTTCTTGGCCGCATTCGACGCAGCGGTCGCGGCCGCCTGTGCGGCCTGTTCCGCCGCGTGCTGCTGCTTCTTCGTGCCTTCGGTATGCAGTTGGGCCAGGCGCTGCTGCTCCTGCTGCGCCTCTTCTTCGCGGCGCTGCGCCTCCGCAGCGGCTTCCGCCTCGCGCAACTTGTCCCGCTCCAGGCGGTCGGTCTTTTCGCGCAGTTCCTTGCCCTGGCGCTCGATCAGCTCCTGCTGGCGGCGGTCTTCCTCCTCGCGCAAGCGGCGCTGTTCTTCATCGATCACCGAACTGGCGGAGATCACCGGAGGTGCAGCCACTACCGGTTCCGGCGCGGGGACCGCCTCCGGGGCGTCACGCTTGACGAAGGTGCGCTTCTTGCGGACCTCGACCTGGATCGTGCGGGCCTTGCCGGTCGCGTCGGCCTGCTTGATCTCGGAGGTCTGCTTCCGAACGACCGTGATCTTCTGCTTCTTGCCGTCTGCACCGCCATGGGCGGCCCGCAGCGCGTTCAACAGCTGTTCCTTGTCCGTCTCGGTAAGCGGGTCGCCGGCTGACGACTTGTCCACGCCGGCGGCTTTGAGCTGCTCGAGCAGCACATGAGCCGGCACTTTCAGTTCCGCAGCAAATGTCTCAACGTTCGTACTGGCCATTAGGTTCCTTCCGATACTACCGACAAATCACGCGAGTTGGGATGCCCATCGCGCTTCGTGCTGATACTGGACCTTCTCAGGCATTTTCACCCTCGAACCAGTGTGCCCGCGCCTTCATGATCAGTTCCTTGGCTCGATGCTCATCCACCTGGGTGGCTTCGACCAGTTCGTCCACCGCCAGCTCCGCCAGTTCATCGCGCGTGTGCACGTTGGCATCCGCCAGCTTGGCGGCGAGGTCCCGATCCATGCCTTCCAGGGACAACAGGTCGTCGCTGGTGGTATTGAGCTTCTCTTCAGTGGCGATCGCCTGGGTCAACAGGACATTGCGGGCGCGCTCGCGGAGTTCGTTGACCGTGCCTTCGTCGAACGCGTCGATCTCCAGCATCTCGGTGATCGGCACATAAGCGATCTCCTCGAGGCCGGTGAACCCTTCGTCGATCAGGATGTCCGCCACTTCCGCGTCCACGTCGAGCTGATCCATGAAGCTCTTCTGGATCACCGCTCGCTCGTCGTGCTGCTTCTGTTCGCTTTCCTCGGCCGACATC
>JBBRJB010000140.1:0-6767 GCA_038220085.1 Burkholderiales bacterium | reverse complement strand
GGAAAGCGCTTGAGCCCGTCCCGGTGATACGGCACCGGTGCGCGTGAGAAGTAGAGCGCATTGCCGCGGCAATCCAGCACCACCTTGACTACATTCGGATTGAACCAGTCCTGCACCTGATCGATCGCATGGGCCGCGGTTGCCATCGGGCAGTCCCCGTCGGCGGCCAGGCAATCTGCTACCGCGTCGAGCAACCGGGGAGGCAGTTCGGGTTCGTCGCCTTGCATGTTGACGACGATCGCGTCGTCCGGCAGGTCCAGGAGGCCAGCGGCTTCCGCGAGGCGATCGGTGCCGGACCTGTGGTTGTCCCGAGTCAGGACGACCTCGAACTGTGCGCCGCGCACTGCTGCGGCCACTTCAGGGCTGTCGGTGGCGACCACCACACGGGTTGCGCGCGAACGGCTCGCCTGCTCGGCCACGCGCACGATCATCGGTTTGCCGCCGATGTCGGCCAGCGGCTTGTTGGGCAAGCGGGTAGATGCGAGGCGCGCCGGTATCAGGACGACAAAGGGGGCGCCCGCCGGGACGGACGTCGCCGGGGCGGGTGACGAATTGCCGTTTGTTCCGGAAGGCAGGTCCGCGGCCACGCGCTCAGGCGGCGGTTGCCGGCGGCGGGTTGGGGCCGGATCGCAGCGAATCCTTGGCATCCAGTGCGACAGCCTCGGCGTCGATCATCACCGGGATGCCGTCGCGAATCGGGAAGGCCAGGTGATCCGCCTTGCAGTCGAGCGTCTGGTAGTCCTTGTCCAGCCGCAGGGGGCCCTTGCAGATCGGGCACACCAGGATATCCAGCAGTCTCGAGTCCATCGTCGTCATCCGTTGCCGTGGGCTTGCGATCGCAGTTCGGTCGCAAGCCATTTTAGCAGTGCCGGTTCAGGCACGGCCGCGACGTCCAGGCGGACGCAGCGCCCGCGCAGGCTGGCCTCGAAATACTGGCACCTGACGGCATCCTTGCCGGTCATCAGCAACCAGCGCCCAGGCAGCGCGTCCAGCCAGGCGGGGTCGATGCGGCCGTGGTCAGGCAGGGCGTGACAGACCGGACGCAGCCCGAGCGACGCGAGCAGGTCGAAGAAGCGTTGCGGCCGGGCGATGCCGGCAATGGCCGTCATCGGCTCCCGGCCGAACTGCCGGACGAAATCTTCCAGCGCCCACTGATCGGCGCCTGCCAGGCGCCGGAATCCGGTGGGGTGCAGATTCGAGTGAAAGAGGCGTGGCGCGCCCTGCGGTGCCTGTGCCCGCGGCGACGTGAGCACGACGGCGTCCACGCTCTCGATGCGTCGCACCGTTTCCCTCAGGGGGCCCGCGGGCAGGCAGCGCCGGTTGCCGAACCCGCGTTCGTCGACGACCAGAAGTTCGAGTCGTCGGGGGAGCCCGACCTGTTGCAGGCCGTCGTCGCTGACCAGGACATCACACTCGGGATGCCGACGCCGGAGCAGGGCCGCGGCAGCGGAACGATCCCGTCCGACAGCAAGGGGCAGGCCGGTCTCCTGTGCAAGCAGCAGCGCTTCGTCGCCGACTTCGGCTGCGCTGCTCGAGTCCTCGACCAGCCGCGGCCCCCCGGCAGCGGAACGGTAACCGCTCGCCAGGAGCCCGGGGCGAAAACCATACTGCCGCAAACCGAGCGCGATGGCACCAGCGAGTGGCGTCTTGCCGGCGCCGCCCGCCACCAGGTTTCCAACTACGACCACCGGCGGCGCCGTGGCATCCGCCGTCTGGCGCGGGATCCGGCTCTGCCGACGACGCGCGACGGCGGCAACCAGCCATGAAAGGGGCAGTGCGAGCGGCGCGGCGATTGCCGCCAGCAGGCGGTCCCCCGCGGTCGCCGGGGCTTCGCCTGAATCGAACCAGACGCGCACGAGCCAGGCCTCCAGCCGGGCTCGCAGGCGCTCGACGATCAACGGGAAGTCGCTGCGCCGGATTGCGCGGCGAAGGTCACCTTGGGCAGGCCGGCGAGGCGCGCGGCTTCAAGCACATTGACCACCGCCTGGTGAGTCGCTCCCGCATCCGCGTAGATGATCACGATCGGGTCGCGGCGTCCTCCCGCCACACGCTGCAGTTCCTGGGCAAAACCTGCGGGGTCATTGAAGGCCACCGCCCGCTTGTCGACCGTATAGCGGCCGTCCGCGGCTACGCCGACAACCAGTTCTGCCTGCCGCTCGGTGGTCGGCTCGCCAGTGGCGGCAGGCAGGTTGACCTGCAGTTCGCTGTACTTCGCGTAGGTGGTGGTGACCATGAGGAAGATCAGGATCACCAGCAGGACGTCGATCAGCGGGATGAAGTTGATCTCCGGATCCTCCCTGCGCAGGGCACGCCGGAAGTTCATCGGCGAGTTCCCTTGAGCAGGTCGACCAGGCGGATGGACTGCTGCTCCATTTCCACGAGGAAATCATCGACTCGGGCGCGGAAGATCCGGTAGGCCACCAGTGCCGGGATCGCCACCGCAATGCCCAGGGCTGTGTTGTAGAGCGCGACCGAAATGCCGTGGGCCAGCGCCGCAGGATTGGTGCCGGTGGGGGCCTGGGCACCGAAGATCTCGATCATCCCGATGACCGTGCCGAACAGGCCCAGCAACGGCGATACCGTGGCCAGGGTGCCGAGCAGCGGCAAGTAGCGCTCCAGTTCATGTGCCACCGCACGTCCGGACTCTTCCATTGCGTCCTTCATCATCTCGCGCGGCTCGAACTCATGGCGCAATCCGTTGGCCATGATCTTGCCCAGGGCTGAGGATCGTTCGACCCGTTGCACCATGTCGGGGGTCAATTGCCGGTTGCGGTACAGGGTCACCACTTCCTCGAGAATGCCCTGCGGCAGGATCCGGCGGCGCTGTAGTGTCATGGAGCGCTCGATGATGAGCGCCACGGTTACGATCGAGGCAATTATCAGAAACCAGATAGGCCATCCGGCGGCCTGGATTATCGAGAACAAATGTCAACTCCAAGAAATGCACGAACAACGATTCGAAAGGGGGGCAGGCGGAAAAGTTGGAGCACCGCCCCATGTCGGTTCCCCGGCCCGATACCAACTGCTGTGCCGAACCGGAAAGCGGATCGGACGAGTCAAGCCCGGATTGTCGGATTTTTTGACCGGTTACCGCAAGCGCGTGCGGATTTGAGGCAGAGGCTGTGGACAACTTTGTGGATACCACCCGCGAAGCCCTGATTTTGCTGGCGGGTTGCAAAGCATTGAGAATCCGGATAAGACAAATGGTCACAAAAAAAGTCGCATGAAATCAGTGGGTTGCGCCCTAGCGGCGGTAATCAGGCCGCGTCAGTCTAGATCATTTGGAGATGCTTCGAGCAATGGTGCGGTTTGTGGATAATTTTGGCTCCGAAAACCCCGAGTTTCCTGGAAGCAGCGGTCCGAATCCCCAATCGGCGCGGGAAATTCTGACCGTCAGTCAGTTGAATCGGACCGTCGCCGAAGTCCTGCAGGGCAGCTTTTCGCCGGTATGGGTCGCCGGAGAAATCTCCAATCTGTCCCGGCCTCCCAGCGGACACTGGTATTTCACCATGAAGGACGCCACGGCTAGTGTGCGCGCGGTGATGTTCCGAGGGGCGGCCCGCACGGTCCGGTTCGCTCCGCGCGAGGGCGACCGCATCGAGGTGCTGGCCCGGATCGGGCTTTACGAAGCCCGTGGTGACTTCCAGCTTGGGGTGGAGCAGATGCGACCGGCTGGCGCCGGCGATCTTTATCAGCGTTTCCTTCGGCTCAAGGCGACGCTCCAGGCGGAAGGACTGTTCGACCCCGCCCGCAAACGACCGCTGCCACCCTCGCCCAGGACGATCGGCATCGTCAGTTCGCCACAGGCCGCCGCTTTGCGCGATGTCCTGACGACTCTGGGCCGGCGGGCCCCGCAACTGTCGGTCATCGTCTATCCGGCAGCGGTCCAGGGGGCCGGGGCGGCGGCGGAACTGGTCAGAGCGCTGGCAGCCGCCAACCGGCGCGACGAGTGCGAGGTGATTCTGCTGGTCAGGGGCGGGGGCTCGATGGAAGATCTCGACGCGTTCAACGACGAGCGTCTCGCGCGGGCGATCGCCGCCAGCCGCCTGCCCGTGGTCAGCGGCGTCGGGCATGAAACCGACTTCACCATCAGCGATTTCGTCGCGGACGCCCGAGCGCCGACGCCGACCGCAGCCGCGGTGCTTGTGAGCCGCGAACGCGAGGAAAGCGTGCAGCATCTGCGGCGCGTCGGTGAGCGCCTGCAGCGCGCCATGCGGGCCGCGAGCGAGCGCAGGGAGCAACGTCTGGACCTCGCGGCGCGGTTGCTACGCTCACCGTCACAGCAGTTGCGTGAGCGGCTGACCAGGCTCGCGCGGGCGGCGGCGCAACTGACGCAGGGCATGCGGCAAAGCCTGCAGCGCCGGGAAGGGCGCTTGGTCCTGGCGACTCGCTCGGTGCGCGCACCCCAGCTTGCCCTGCCGACCGGGCGCCTCGCCGGGTTGCAGGAGGCACTCATTCGGGCCCAGCGTAGACGGCTGGACGAGGCGGGCAGGGACATCGAGCATCGTGGCGCGACGCTCGCATCGGTCAATCCCAGGGCTGTTCTGGAACGCGGCTATGCGATCGTGCGCAACCGCGATGGCTCGGTTGTCCGGTCCCCGGAACAGGTGGCGGCCGCCGAGGTTCTTCAGGTCGAATTGGCCGGCGGAGCCATCCCGGTGAGGGTTGAGTCAGGCACGTGAAGTGCTGCGGCCTAGAATAGGTGCCGGACTGCAATGACCGGCTGGACAGATTCGCCGATTGGCGGTCCCATCTCCACAAGAAGTCACACTCCCAAGAGGATCAGACCATGGAACACAAACTCCCGGCGCTGCCATTTGCAATGGACGCCCTCGCTCCGCATATTTCCAAGGAGACGCTCGAGTACCACTACGGCAAGCATCACCAGACCTATGTCACCAACCTGAACAATCTGATCAAGGGGACCGAGTTTGCCGACATGGGACTCGAGGACATCGTCAGGAAATCCTCCGGCGGCATCTTCAACAATGCTGCGCAGGTCTGGAACCACACGTTCTACTGGAACTCGA
This sequence comes from Burkholderiales bacterium, assembly GCA_038220085.1. Taxonomy (GTDB): domain Bacteria; phylum Pseudomonadota; class Gammaproteobacteria; order Burkholderiales; family Burkholderiaceae_E; genus Lautropia. The sequence goes on along the minus strand of JBBRJB010000140.1, from coordinate 1,737 downwards.
TGGCACCCAAGGCGGGCGGTGAGCCGAGCGGCGCAGTCGCCGATGCCATCAACAAGAAGTGGGGCAACTTTGCCGCGTTCAAGGAGGCTTTCAACAAGTCGGCCACCGGCAACTTCGGTTCTGGCTGGACCTGGCTGGTGAAGAAAGGCGATGGTTCGCTGGATATCGTCAACACCAGCAATGCGGGCACGCCGCTGACCACTTCGGACAAACCGGTGCTGACCTGCGATGTCTGGGAGCATGCCTACTACATCGACTACCGCAACAAGCGTCCCGACTATCTGGGCGGCTGGTGGGCCCTGGTGAACTGGGATTTCGCTGCCAAGAACATCGGCTGAGCAGGCGGGTTCGCGATACGGTCGGCCTGCGATGCCAGGGGCGACCTGCCGCTACCGACTCCTCCGAACAACATACCGGTGATTTCCGTTGGTGGCGCCAGACCCCTGGGCTACATTGGCAGCCGTGACGATCGCGTCGCCCTAGGTTAAGGAGGGACGAAAGATGGGTGGTGGCATCATTCAAATGATCGTCGTAGGCCTGATCGTCGGGCTCCTGGCCAGAGCCGTCATGCCGGGCGACCAGAAGCTCGGCCTGATCCTGACGACCCTCCTGGGTATCGCCGGCGCCGCAGTCGCGAATTTTCTCGGCAGCGCAGTGGGGTGGTATGCCCCTGGCACCGGCGCCGGTTGGATTGCCTCCGTCGTTGGCGCGCTGATCGTACTGTTCGTCTACGGAATGGTCGCAGGCAAGCGCAATTGACGGTTCAGGCCGCGGCTTCCGGTCAGGCCGTGGCTATTTCAAGCCGGTCAGGCGATCGCCTGTCTTGAGCCCCTTGGCCTTGAACCAGCCCTGATCCATTTCAAGGGCGTAACGGATCGGCCGTGCCGGGCAGTTGCTCGACTCGTCGTGCGGCTTCATGTCCGTCAACGTTACGATGGAGCCGTCATCGTCCAGGAAGGCGATGCTCAGTGGGATGAGCGTGTTCTTCATCCAGAAGCAATGAAGTGCCGGCTGCTCAAAGACGAAGAGCATGCCGCTGTTGGGCTGCAATGATTTTCTCAGCATCAGACCGCGGGAACGTTCGGCCTGGGTATCCGCCACCTCTGCCTTGACCCGGTGAATGCCTGCTTGCAGGTAGATATGTGGAAGCGGGGGATTGGGCTCGTTCGCCTGGGCCTTCGCGGGCGCGGGCGGCAGCATCAGACCGATCGCCGCCAGCATGAGGCCGATCGTCGCCAGCATTCGTGCTACGCGCAGCCTGTGCGGGCAGTCGAGAATTTGCTCCGGCGGGGAGGTTCGACAGTGGCCCGGCTGGCCAGGACTACAGCGGCGCGGGGACACGGTTGACATGGAATTCATGGTGCTGCGTGAAAACGGGCAGGTGAGGCCTGCCCGTGCGTCTTTAGAGAAAGGGCGTCCGCGCTCAGGCGGGGCGCGCCGGCTTGATGGGCCGCTTGGACTTGGAGGTCCGGCGCTTTTGCGGGGCGGCCTTGTCGCCCGCCTTCTTGGCAACCTTCTTTGCTCCAGCCGTGCCGGCATGTTGACCCGATTTTTCGGTCTTTGCTTGGACGGCGGTGGCGGTGAATGCGGCGCCGCTGGCAAATGCGGCTGCGACCAGAGCGGCAAAAATCTTCTTCATGAAATATCCTGGATGGGAGGGACCGGAAGCCGGTCATATCGTGAAACGGCACAAGGCTCTCCAGCGTTGACCGCCAGAGTGCCGTAAGTGTCGATCAG
>JBBRJB010000139.1:0-6780 GCA_038220085.1 Burkholderiales bacterium | reverse complement strand
GGAACCCTACCAGCGACGCTCGCTCTATGCGGAGATCCTGGACTTCATGTTCGCGCCGCTGGCGCTGCTCTGGCCGCTTTCCGTCGTGCTCACTTTCGCCGTCGCCCGCTCGCTTGCGGACGTGCCCTTTGACCAGGAACTTGAACAGCGGATCCGCGCGCTCACCAACTACGTGGAGATCACCGGAAGCTTCCAGCCGCCTCATAGCTTCGACGTTCCGCGCGGCCTGCTGACCACAGTCGGGGAGGAGCGCACGACCTACCAGATCGGCTCGGCTTCCGGGACGGTCCTCTCGGGCGATCCCACACTGCCGCGCCCTCGCAACTACGATTTGTTCGAAGGCAACCAGATCCGGCGCCGCACCGTGTCCCACCGCAGCGAGGACTGGCGCATCGCCTACTCGTGGGTCGCCCAGCCCGGGTCGGGCGCTGACGGGCGTTCCGCCCCGGTGCTGATCCAGGTGGCGGAGACACTGGAGCGGCGCAACGCGCTGGCCAACGAGATCATCCGCGGCATCATCGTGCCCCAGTTCCTCCTGCTGCCGATCGCGGTGTTCCTGGTGTGGTTCGGCCTCTCGCGGGGCCTGCATCCGCTCCAGGCCGTGCAGGAACGGATCCGCAATCGCCGCCCGGATGATTTTTCACCGATCGATCCGCGCGGCACGCCCGAGGAACTCGCGCCGCTGCTGACTTCGTTCAACGACCTGCTGCTGCGCCTGGAGCAGAACATCAGCGCGCAGAAGCGGTTCATCGGCGACGCCGCGCATCAGTTGAAGACGCCGCTGGCCGGCCTGCGGACCCAGGCCGAACTCGCCCTGAAGGAAGGCGACGCCAAGGAACTGCGCAACAGCCTGCGTCACATCGCGAGCAGTGCCGAGCGCTCGGCGCGAATGGTCTCGCAACTGCTTTCGCTGGCCCGCATGGAGAACCTGCGCGACGCCGCCCTCTTCGAGCGACTGGACCTGGCCACGCTGGCGCGGGGCGTCGTCGGCGAATGGGTGCCGCAGGCGCTGGGTCGCGGCATCGACCTCGGGTTCGAATGCGAGGTATCCCCGGCACCGGTGCACGGCCTGCCGCTGCTGCTGCGTGAACTCATGAGCAACCTCATCGACAACGCCTTGCAGCACACGCCCCGCGGCGGCTCGGTCACCGTCCGGGTGAGCCGGCGCGATCCGATCTCCAGCGGGGTGCTGCTCGAAGTCGAGGACACTGGCATCGGCATCTCCGAATCCGACCAGAGCCGGATCTTCGACCGGTTCTACCAGGTGCTGGGCGCCCGCGGCGAAGGCAGCGGCCTCGGTCTGGCCATCGTGCTGGAGATCGCCGACCAGCACCAGGCGAATGTCGCGGTCGTCAGCCCGATCATCCGCGATCCACAGTACGGGGCCGAGGGCGGCACCCGCTTCAGGGTGTCGTTCGCGCAGACGGATGGCGCTCCCGGTCCCTGGGCAGGGCCGGCACAGTCGCCGCCGTCACCGGGGACGTTTTGACCGGGCGGCCGCCGAGCGGATAGAATCGAGGTTAACAGTCCGCAGGCCTGCCTTGCAGCGCCGGAACCGGACCGTCAGCCCATTGCCGTCAGTAGTACCGTGGAGATGTAGCTCAGCTGGTTAGAGCGCACGACTCATAATCGTGAGGTCGGTGGTTCAAGTCCACCCTTCTCTACCACCCTCACGCTTTCGAGGTCGCTTGCCGCGCCGGTATTGACCGGATGTTCCCCTCCGCCGAGTAGGTCCACCAGGCCCGCCATCGCGACGATGTCCTCGAGTCCGAATTTTCCGCCCGTATCCGTGAAGATCCTGCGCCTGGCGCTGCAGGCGTTCGGCGCACTGCTGCTGACGCTGTTCGTGGCCGTGGTCTCGGCGCCGGCCCAGGCACAGGTCCGGGCCATACCGGCAACGGCGAAGCTCGCGACGCTGAAGCTTGGCATCTTCCCTGAAGCCGAACTCGACGGCAAACCGGTCCGGCTGGGACCCGGCGCACGGATCTTCAACCAGAACAACACCATCGTCATTCCAGCCAGTCTCAAGGGCAACACTCTCGTCATCGCCTACACCACGGGCAGTCTGGGCGAGATCGTGAACGTGTGGATCCTCAAGGACGCCGAGATCGAGCAGATCCGCGCCCGCTCCAAGCGGTAGGCGCGCCAGGGCAATGAGTCGCAAGGTGTACTTGCGCAGTTTCGGCTGCCAGATGAACGAATACGACAGCAGCCGTATGGCGGACCTGCTGTCGCAGACGGAAGGCGCCACCCTGACCGACGACCCGGCCGAAGCCGACATCGTGCTGTTCAACACCTGCTCGGTACGGGAGAAGGCACAGGAAAGGGTCTTCTCCGATCTCGGCCGGATCAAAGCGCTCAAGCGCAACAGGCCCGACCTGATCATCGGTGTGGGCGGATGCGTGGCCAGCCAGGAAGGCGCGGCGATCGTCTCGCGGGCACCCTATGTCGACGTCGTATTCGGCCCGCAGACGCTGCATCGCCTTCCCGCCTTGATCGAAAAGCGCCGCCGCACCGGGCGGCCCCAGGTCGACATCTCGTTTCCCGAAATCGAGAAATTCGATGCCCTGCCACCACCGCGCAAGGACGGGGTCACCGCCTTCGTCTCGATCATGGAGGGCTGCAGCAAGTACTGCAGTTTCTGCGTCGTGCCGTACACCCGCGGCGAAGAGGTCTCGCGACCATTCGACGACGTCCTGACGGAGGTGGCCCAGCTCGCCGCGCAGGGCGTTCGGGAAGTCACCCTGCTCGGGCAGAACGTCAATGCCTACCTCGGCCGGCTGGAGGACTTCGATGCCCCTGCCGACTTCGCGCTGCTGCTCGACTATGTCCACGATATTCCCGGGATCGAGCGGATCCGCTACACCACCTCGCACCCGCGCGAATTTTCGGACCGGCTGATCGCTGCGCATGCGCACCTGCCGAAACTGGCCACGCATGTGCATCTGCCCGTGCAGGCCGGCTCCGACCGCATCCTCTCGGCGATGAAGCGCGGCTACACCGCGATGGAGTACCGCTCGATCATCCGTCGCCTGCGCCTGGCCCGGCCCGGCATCAGCGTTTCATCGGACTTCATCGTCGGGTTTCCCGGGGAAACCGACGATGATTTCGAGCAGACGCTCAAACTTGTCCGGGACATCGGCTTCGACGACTCCTATTCCTTCGTCTACAGCGCGCGCCCCGGAACGCCGGCGGCCAGCCTCGCGGACGATACTGCGGAGTCGGTCAAGCTCGAGCGCCTGCGGCGCCTGCAGGCTGCCATCCAGTCGCACGCCGACGCCATCAGCGCGCAGATGGTCGGCAGCCGCCAGCGCGTCCTTGTCGAAGGGCCATCGCGCAAGAGTCCCGTGGAACTTGCGGGACGTACCGCCAATAACCGGGTGGTCAACTTTCCCGGCTCGGCAGCGCTGATCGGCAGCATGGTCGAGGTCGAGATCGTCGGCGCGCTGGCCCATACCCTGCGCGGTGCGGTCGTTTGAGCGAAGCGCCCGAATGCCGCCGGTGAGCCGGGCGCTGGCGCTGGCCGTGGTGTTCGCGCTGGCCGCCGGCAAGGCCTCGGCCCAGGCGGGATCCCCGCCTGCAGTCCCCCCACCCTCAGCCGCCCCTCCTGCAGCCGGCTCGAAACCGCCGGCAGCGGTTCAGCCGCCGAGCGCGCCGTCTTCGGCGCAGTTGCGCGCACTGCTGCAGGAGGCCAGGCAGTCTCTGGGCCGCCAGGACCCGCAGGCCGCGTATGCACTGCTCGAGCCATATACCGGGGCCTACAGCGGCGTGGAGGATTTCAACTACCTGCTGGGCATTGCCGCCCTCGACAGCGGCAGGCCGTCGCAGGCAGTTCTGGCTCTCGAGCGCGTGCTGGCCGTCAACCCGGACAACACGCTCGCCCGGGCCGAGATCGCGCGCGCCTTCCTGGCCCTGCGCGAAACGACCGCGGCCCGGCGCGAGTTCCAGACCGTCGCACGCGCCGAACTGCCGCCGGAAGTGCAGGACACCATCAGCCGCTATCTCCAGATCCTCGATCGTGTCGACAAGGCTCCGGCGAAGCGCTGGAGCGTCACGCTGGAATCCCTGGTCGGCTACGACAGCAACGTCAATTTCGGCAGCAGCCTGGATCGATGGGTTCTCGACGACGGCCAGGCGCTGACGCCCCTGCCCGCCAGCCGCCCGCAGAAGAGCGCGTTTTTCGAAGTCAACGGGCAGTTCCAGTACACCGCTCCGATCAACGGTGACACCGACTGGACGATCGGCTCGCAACTCAGCCAACGGAACAATCCAAGCCAGCACAATAGTGACCTGGGGGCCGTGGAGGTGTCTGGCGGCCTTGCTCGAAGGCTGGGGCCCAACCGCTACTCGATGAGTGTCCAGTTGCAGCAACTCTATCTCGACGATCAGTCGTTTCGAACCGCCAGAGGCGTTCTCGGCCAATGGCAGCGCGACATCGACCGCCGCACGCAGATAGGTGCCTACGCCCAGTTCTTCCTGCTCGGATTCCCGGACCAGGCCGTGCGCGATGCGCGCCGCATGGTCTTCGGCGTCACCGCGGTCCGCGGCCTGGAGGATGGCGGCAAGACAGTGCTCGTCGGCAATGCCTATGCCGGCCGCGAGGCCTCACGCAATGCAGTCGGCGAGCTCAGCTTCGACCTGGCTGGCCTGCGCCTCGGGGCAAGCCGCAACATCACCGGTACCTGGCGGGGTGCGGCCGGCGTGTCGTTCGAGCAGCGCAGTCACGACAGTCCGGACGGCTTCTTCGGTATCACCCGTCAGGACCGCCAGTTCGAACTTCGCCTGGGGGCCGAGCGCAGCCTGGGCGCGAAACTCACCATCACGCCTCAGATCGTCTATACCCGCAACTCATCCAACCTGGCCCCCAGCGACTTCCGGCGTACCCAGGCGATGATCTCCGCGCGCTACAGGTTCTGACGATGCAGTCGCACTGCACATCAGGCCTCGCCGAAAAGTCGGCCCGGGCCGGGACAACCGCAACCGCCCCCGCTGCGGCATGGACGGTAGATTCGGGGGGAACCAGTGGTGGCCGCCGTCCCGGGCGACACCAGGTCGGGCATCGCCCGGCGCGCACCGCGGGCAGCTACTGGCGCCACTTCCTGCTGTGCGCCGTCCTCGCCTTGGGTGGCACGGCCATGGCCAACGATGCGCAGCTGATCCTGGTCGCGGGCGATGTGACCCTGCAGCGGGCTCCGGCCGGTCAACCGGTGCAGCGGCTGGTTCCGACCACCGGCAGTCACGTGCTACCGGGCGACGCGCTCGTTACCGGCGTGAACGGGCGGGTGCAGTTGCGCTTCAGCGATGGCTCGCTGGTATCCCTGCAGCCTCGAAGCGAATTCCGCATCGACGACTACCGGTTCGACCTCAGCGAACAACGCGGCTTCTTCTCCCTGGTGCGCGGCGCCTTGCGCACTATTTCGGGCGCCGTCGGCAAACGCGATCCCAACGACTATCGCATGACCACGCCGACCGCCACGATCGGCATACGCGGCACCGAGTTCCTGGTCGAGGAGACGGTCTGCACACCCGCATGCCATCCGGGCAGGACTGCCGGTCTCCGGGTAGCAGTCAGCACCGGACACGTCGTCGTCTTCAATGCCGCCGGGTCGATCGAATTGCCGGCCGGGGCAGCGACATTCGTGGCCGGGCCGGCCAGCGCCCCGGTGCCTAGTACCGAACGGCCGACGATGAGTACCGCGCCCGCTTCCTTCGATCCTGCCGGGCCCGGCGGTGCGACGCGACTCGCCGGCGCCGCGCTGGACGGCGGCTTCGCTGCGGCCGACCGCCAGCGCACCGTCGTCCTTGCGATGAGGCAGACCAATGCTCAGCAGCGGCAGTCGCCGGCCAAGTCGAACCGGACCGCCGTGTCGGCGACGGAGAGCGCCCGCGGCGGCGAAGCAGCCTCAAGTACCACGACCCGCTTCCTCCCACCCTCGATGGAATCCGATCAGCCGGCTGGCGTCGACCCCGCCGTCGCGCGCGCATCGCCCGCGCCTTCCGGCACGGCGCGGCAGGCATCCGCGGCCGCCGGCCAGGGCACGGCGCTAGCCCCACCCGGGCGCCCGGGCGGGACCGCCACCGGCGGCAAGGCCGGAAAGGACGAGGCGGAGGAAGCGCATGGAGCGCATGAAGCGAAGAAGGACGACGACGATCCGCTGCCGGCGGACACCCCGAACCCGCTCATGGACTATGCGCAGGGCCCGCCCGGCGCCATGCCCTGGCCCCTCGCAGCCATCGACTTCAATCGGCCTGGCGCCAGCTTCGACGGCGCATCATCGTCAGCGGGAAACGGCTCGGACACCAGCGGGCCGGTCCCCGGCCCCCTCGTCGCAACCACTTTGTCATCGTCCGGTGACGCCTATCTGAGTGCGGCCGTCAGCGGCGCGACCGCCAGCAATGCCCACGTAGACCCGACGACAGGCATGCCGGTCCTGATCGGGTCGAGCGACGCCTGCCGGTCCAGTCAATCCTGCGGCGCCGCGGGCGGGAGCGCCGGCAGCGGGAGCGCGGGCGGCACCGGTAACCCCGGCGGCAGCGGCAGTTCCGGCGGCAGCGGCAATCCGAACCCCTCCAACGACCCCGCGCCAGTCACGTCAGGCGGCACGGGTAGCACGGGCGGCACGGGCGGAACCGGCAACACGGGTGGCGGCACCGGCGGTGGCTCAGGTGGCTCAGGTGGCTCAGGTGGCTCAGGTGGTTCAGGTGGTTCAGGTGGTTCAGGTGGTTCAGGTGGTACGGGTGGTACGGTTGGTACGGGTGGTACGGGTGGTACGGGTGGTA
>JBBRJB010000138.1:0-6786 GCA_038220085.1 Burkholderiales bacterium | reverse complement strand
GATGGACCAGATGGACAACGGCCGCATCGACCTGTCGCGCGTGGAAATGCTGGTGCTGGACGAAGCCGACCGGATGCTCGACATGGGTTTCTCGGACGACGTGATCGCGATTGCCAAGTCGCTCTCGTCCGAGCGCCAGACGGTGTGCTTCACTGCGACGTTGTCGCGGGCCGTGCGCTCGCTGGCGGGTCAGTTGCTGCGCGATCCCGAGTGGATGGAAGTGGCGCGGATCACGACCGACGAGAAGCCGATCGACGATCACGTCGTCTACGTGGACAACTCGCACCACCGTGACAAGGTTCTGGTCAAGTGCCTGACGGACAGCGGGATGGGGCAGGCCATCGTCTTCACCGCGACCAAGCGCCACGCTGAGCAGCTCGCAGGCGAGTTGTTCCGGTCGGGCATTTCCGCGCTGGCGCTGCACGGCGACCTCAACCAGCGCGAGCGGACCAAGGCGTTGAATCGGCTGCGGCGCGGGGAGTGCAAGGTGCTGGTGGCCACCGACGTGGCCGCGCGCGGCATCGACGTCGCGACCATCACTCACGTGATCAACTACGACCTGCCCCGCGTGGCGGAGGACTATGTCCACCGGATCGGCCGCACCGGCCGGGCCGGCGCAAGCGGCCAGGCCCTGTCGCTGGTCGGTCGCGAAGACGTCATCACGCTGCGCAAGATCGAGCACTTCATCGGTCGCAAGGTCCAGGTGAGCGCATTTGAAGGACTCGAGGCGGAGTTCAAACCGGCGGAGCGTCGTCCACGTGACGGCAAACCTGGCGGCGGTTTTCGCAAACCCGGCTTCGGCAACGGCGCAGGCAAGAAGCCCTGGACCAAGGGTCGGCCGGCGCAAGGCTCCAGCCGCTTCGGCGGCGCGGATGGCGCGCGCCAGGGCACCGGCCACGGTCGCGGCAACGGCACCACCGGCGGTTCCGGCCGCAGCGGCTACGCCGCACGCGGCTGACCGCCCGCACGGAGCAGACAGCGCGGCGGACAGAAGGCCGCGCTGAACCCGCGGCTTTAATTCAGGAATTCCGTCAGCGGCTATCATCGAGCCGATGGTTCCCGCCCACGTCACCGCCTGCAGCGTTGTCAGCTCGATCGGCGTGGGCTATGAGCCGCTGGCGGCCGCGCTCCAGGAGGGTCGCTGCGGCCTGACGCCCAGCGACTTCGATCCGACGCGGCCGGGAGGCTTCGCCGGACGGGTCGAAGGGATCGAAACGCATCCGCTGCCCCCCGCTCTGAAACGCTACGACTGCCGCAACCACCGCCTGGCCGATGTGGCGCTTGGCGCGGACGGCTTCGACCGGGCAGTTGCCCGGGCCCGTGAACGCTACGGCCCGGACCGGGTTGCCGTACTCGTCGGAACCAGCACCTCCGGCATCCTGAGCACTGAGCAGGCCTATCGTGAACGCGGCGCCGACGGCGCCTTGCCGGCCTGGTTCGACTACCGGCATGCCCATAACTACGGAGCGCTGCCGGACTTCGTGCGTGAGCGTCTGGCGCTGAGCGGCCCTGTCCAGTGCCTTTCCACCGCCTGCTCCTCCAGCGCCAAGGTTGCCGCCACCGCCATGCGCTGGCTGGCGCTTGGCCTGTGCGACGCGGCAGTGGTCGGCGGCGCGGACAGCCTGTGCGGCACGACGCTGCATGGCTTTCACTCCCTGCAAGTGATCTCGGATCATGCCTGCCGGCCTTTCGATGTCGATCGGGCCGGCGTCTCGCTCGGCGAAGCCGCCGCGTTCCTGCTGCTCGAGCGCGAGCCGTCGTCGCGATTGCCGCAGAGCAAGCATCGCCGGGCAATGCTGCTCGGCTATGGCGAGAGCGCGGATGCCTGGCACATGTCGGCGCCGCATCCGGATGGGCTCGGGGCCATCGCCTCGATGAGCGCCGCGCTTCGGTCGAGCGGACTCGCCGCCTCGCAGATCGATTTCACCTGTGCCCATGGCACCGCCACCCGGACCAACGACGAAATCGAAGCGCGGGCGATCCGCTCGGTGCTGGGCGACGGCGCCGTCGCCACCTCCGTCAAGGGTACCACCGGTCATACGCTCGGCGCGGCCGGTGCGGTGTCCGCCGTGGTCGCGGTCCTGGCAATCGAAATGGGCTTCGTTCCGGCGACCGCCAACACCCGGGTGGTGGACGCCGCCTGCCCCGTCGACGTCCCCTTGCAGACGCGCAACCAGGCGGTCGGCGCTGTGATGGTCAATGCCTTCGGCTTCGGCGGCAACAACTGCTCGCTGGTGCTCGGCGCAAGCGCATGACCGGCGGACACAGGGCATTGCGCGCCCGGGTTTGCGGTATTGGCCTGGTGGCGCCGGGACTGCCCGATTGGCCCTGCGGTACGCGGGTGCTGGCCGGACTCGAGGCATGGCGGCCGGCACCGCTGAAGATCCCGGTCACGGACTTGCTGCCCCCGGCCGAGCGGCGCCGGGCGGGCACCGCGATCAGGCTGGCCCTTGCTTGCGGCCACCAGGCGATCGTCGACAGCGGATTCGAGGCGGATGCCGTCGCCAGCGTGTTCGCATCGAGCGACGTGGACGCCGAGAACACCCACCGGATCTGCCTGGCGCTGAACGAATCGGAGCCGAGCCTGTCGCCGACCCGCTTTCACAACTCGGTCCAGAACGCGGTCAGCGGCTACTGGACGATCGCCACCGGGTCGCGAGCCCCGACGACGATGGTGATGGGCGGCGACGAAGTGCTCCCGCTCGGCCTGCTAGAGGCTGTCACCCAGGCCATGCAGGGCGCGGGACCGGTGCTGCTGGTCGTCTTCGATGTGCCGATGCCCGCACCCCTGTTTGCGACGCATCCGGTTGAGGAGGGCGGGGCAATCGCACTGGTGCTGACCGCATCGGTCGGCAAGGGGCCGACGATCGCGCTGGACCTGCTGCACAAGCCAAGCGGCGAACGCCCGGCCGAGGCCGGAAAAGCGGCTTGCGGGCAGCACCACGCCGCGTTGGCGGGCTTGGAGGACTTGTGTCGGATGCATCCGGTCGGCGCTGCCTTGCCGCTGTTGAGTCTGCTCGCCCGCAGCGAAGTCGGCGGACAGACGCACATGGACTATGACCGCTACCATGCGCTGCGGGTCGCTGTCGAACCTTGAGGACAACGCAAGCGATGGCAATATTCTCTGGCGCGGATGCTGATTCGGCGAGCGGGACCGGCGTCGCCGGCCCGGTATCCGGATCGCATCACGATGTCGTGATCATGGGCGGCGGCCTCGCCGGCCTGACCCTTGCTCTGCAGTTGAAGCAGCGGCTGCCCGACCTGGATGTGCTGATCCTGGAACGGCGCCGGCATCCGCTCACGCCCGCGGCCCACAAGGTCGGCGAGTCGACGGTGGAGATCGCGGCGCACTACCTGGGCGAAGTCCTGGGCCTGACGGCATACCTGAAGTCGCACCAGTTGAAGAAGTTCGGGTTCCGCTTCTTCTTCTCCGATGGTCGCGACGATCTGGATAAGGTCACCGAACTGGGCGCGAGCACATTCCTGCCGACGCCGGCCTACCAGCTCGACCGGGGCCTGCTCGAGACAGCACTGGCCCGATTCGCCCAGGAGCGGGGCTGCCGTTTCCTGCATGGCGCAGCAGTGCGCCGATTCGAACTCGCCACCGGTGCACGGGCGCGATCCGGCCAGTCGGCGCCGGACCTGCATCGGGTGAGTTTCGAGCACGATGGCGCACTGCATGAGGCGACTGCCCACTGGCTGGTGGACGGCTCCGGCCGCGCCGGGCTCATCAAGCGCAAGCTCGATCTGGCGGAGTCAAACGCGCATGAAGCCGGTGCCGTGTGGTTCCGGATCGGCGAGCGCATCGACATCGACACCTGGTCCGACGACCCGGCGTGGCTGTCCCGCTCGGATCCACCGGATCGCTGGCTTTCCACCAATCACCTGGTCGGCGACGGCTATTGGGTCTGGCTGATCCCGCTGGTGTCGGGCGCGCACTCGGTGGGGATCGTGGCCGACAGCAGCATCCACCCGATCGGGAATCTCGACACCTTCGAGAAAGCGATGGACTGGCTTCGGGAGCGTCAGCCGCGGCTGTTTCGTGAACTCGACGGCAAACGGGACAAGCTGCTGGACTTCGCATTCTTCAAGCGCTTTTCCCACGGATGCAAGCAGGTGTTCTCGGGAAGGCAGCGCTGGGCGTTGACCGGCGAAGCCGGCGTCTTCCTGGATCCGTTCTATTCACCCGGCAGCGACTTCATTGCGATCGCCAATACCTTCATCACCGAGATGATCGCGCTGGACGCGGACCAGGGGCCGGTGCAGATGGTTGCCGGGATGTACGATCAGATCTACTTTTCGCTCTACCGCAACATGCTGCCGATCTACATCGGCCAGTACCGCATCTTTGCCGACCCGCAGGTCCTGCCGGTCAAGGTCCTCTGGGACTACACCTTCTACTGGGGCATCATGTGTCCCCTGTTCATCCAGAACCGCCTGACCGACCTCAACACCATGGGCCGGCTCCAGGCGCAACTGGCGCGCATCGAGCAACTCAACATCGAGGTGCAATCGTTCATGCGGGCGTGGAGCGCCGTTTCGGGACGAGAGCACAACCCCGCGCAACTGCTCGACCAGGCCGCGCTCGGCTGGTTCGCCGACATGAATCGCTGCCTCACCGACAAGCTCGACAACGCGGGTTTCGACGCCTTGATGCGCAAGTCGGGCAAGCTGCTGGATGAACTCGCGGCCGAGATCGTGGCGGAAGCGACTGCCCGGCACCCCGCCCTGGACGGCAGCGACGTGCTGTCGCTGTTGCCGGCGGGAGTGAGCCCGCAGGACCGGCTGTTTCCAGGCGGTCTGGCGCAGGGTGCGACACTGCCCGGCCTGGCAGGACGGAGCGTAGCCCATGGATAGCCGCAGACTCGGTCGATCCTGGACGCGGCGACCGCCTGAGCCTCAGTCCGGCCGGCCGTTGCCCGGGTCCACCGGCTTGCGCCGGGCCCAGAGCAGGGCGACGCCTGCGGCCGCGGCAAGGATGGAGGCCAGGAAGACTGCGATCTTTGCCGCTGCAAAGTCGCCGGGATCGGGAAACGCCTTGGCGGCTATGTAGAGCGACATCGTGAAGCCGATGCCGGCGAGGGCACCGGAGCCGGCGAGTTGGCGCCAGCTGTAATCCGCGGGCGTGTGGTCGCGATCCCGAGCCCGACCGCGAGGGCGGCGCCGCCGAGAATGCCTCCCACCTTGCCGACCACCAGTCCGGCGACGATCGCCAGCATCAGCGGCTCGCGTCCCTCGATCACCTCCAGCGCCAGCAGTACCATGCGCTCACGCTGCGGCAGGTCGATCGACTGCGCTGCATCGTCGCTCGGGTAGACTTGAATGGGCCGGCATTGAACGAACCAGCACTTGAACGATTCAAAGGAGCAGATGCATGAAAGGATTCATCGAGGACATCGAGAAGCTGACCGAGGACAATACCGACTACCGCCGCGTGCTCTACACGGGCAAGAACATCCAATTGGTGTTGATGGCACTGAATCCCGGGGACGAGATCGGTGAAGAGGTGCACGAGGATCGGGACCAGTTCTTTCGGATCGAACAGGGCGATGGAGACGTGGTTATCGACGGGGTTCGCACGAAGGTCAAGTCCGACGATGCAATTATCGTTCCGGCGGGTGCAAGCCACAATGTGATCAACAGTGGCAGCAAGGTCCTGCAACTGTACTCGCTCTACGCGCCGCCTGAACACAAGGAAGGGACGATCCACGCCACCAAGGCCGACGAGAAGGAAGAACACTTCGACGGCAGGACCACGGAATAGTCTTCGGTTACTCAGGTCCCAGCCGCGCCAGCCGCTCGTGGTTGGCGAACACTCGCCGGAATGCCGGCTCTCCCAGTCGACGATCCGCCTTCTCACTTGCGCTGGAGAAGCCCCCGTCGATCTCGCCCGCCAGGGCGCCGTGCACCAGGTCGGCCCAGAAGGCGAAAGGCGCCTGCAGGAGAAGCAATTGAGTTTCCCGCAGAGCCGCTTCTTTTTCCGAGACCATGAGCTCGGTTTCCCGTCGGGCCCGCTCGGGATTTGTCGCCCACCAGATCGGTACGAGCGTCGAGCGCAGGCTGAGCACCTCCGACGCTTTCTGGGCGAATTGTATCCAGTGATCAGTGTTCATCAGGGATTGTTTCCAGGTAGGGTGGTCGCCGGAGTTTCAGCGATGCAAGAAGGGTGCCTGCAGGGTCTCGGGATCGAAAGACCAGGCGGTCAATTCTTCCTATGATTGAACGGCCGGTTCCCCGCATCGGGGAAGTGGTGAATACAGAAGTGGTGAATACAGAAGTGGTGGATGCGGATACAGGAAATGCTGGATGATCCCTTACGATAAGAAGGATTCCGCCAAAAGGACGTTGCGTCACTGCAGGGAGCCCGATGTGAAACCCGTGGTCGGCACGACGCCGGCATCGATGTTCGACAAGGTCTGGAACCGTCATGTGGTGGCCGAGCGTGCGACCGGACCGGCCTTGCTGTACATCGACCAGAACCTGATCCACGAGGGATCGTTCCATGCGTTCGCCGAGTTGCGCCGGCGCGGGCTTTCCGTGCGTCATCCCGGACAGATCCTGGGTACGCCTGATCACTATGTGCCGACGCATGCGCGCACGGCCGATGCGGCGGGTTCGCCGGAAATCGGCCGGATGATTCGCCAATTCGACAGCAACATGGCCTGGGGCGGGGTGCCGAACTTCCCCCTGCGCGACGTGCGCCAGGGCATCGTGCATGTCATCGGACCCGAGCAGGGGATCACCCTGCCCGGAATGGTCCTGGTGTGCAGCGACAGTCACACTTCG
>JBBRJB010000137.1:0-6808 GCA_038220085.1 Burkholderiales bacterium | reverse complement strand
GGCACCATGGAAGAAGTGGTAAGTCACGTCCCCGATACCGGCGAAGCCATAAAATCATCCAAGTTTCAGTAATTCTGGACAGCAATCATGACAGCGATACATTTCGACCAGAAACTCGACGACGACAGCCGTCGCAAGTTGATCTACGGCGGCGATATATTCGTCTACTCGCCCAACGAGCATTCCATGGCGCTGGTGGAGGTTGCGCGCAAGCTGATCGCCGAGGCCTTTCCCGGCATCGATCCACGTACCGCCCAGTACCGGTACGACGTCAAGGAATTCGCGGCAGTGCTGGCCAAGCTCAAGCCGGCCTTCATCCACCATCCAGACTGCAAGAAAATTATTCCGCGGATGCTCAAGGCCATCGGCTGCGACCTGGATCAGGTCCATTTCGACATTCCGCGGATGCGCTCCTCCACCAGCAACGATTACCTGACCACCGGTATCGCCTACGCTTTCCATCCGCATCGGGACACCTGGTACTCGGCGCCGATGAGCCAGATCAACTGGTGGATCCCGATCTTCGACATCGAGCCGGGCAATGCCATGGCCTTTCACCCGAACTATTTCGGACGCAGCGTCCTCAACGATTCGGACACCTACAACTACCAGGAATGGAACGCCAAGATGCGTTTCAACGCTGCCGACCACGTCGGCAAGGACACGCGCCCGCAGCCGCATGCGCAAGAAGAACTCCTGCTGGAACCCAAGACCGTGGTGGTCGCGCCTCCGGGCGGCATGATGATGTTCTCGGCGGCCCAGTTGCACTCGTCGATTCCGAACCAGACCGGCAAGACGCGCTTCTCGATCGACTTCCGGTGCGTGCACCTCGGCGACCTCATCACACGCCAGGGCGCGCGCAATGTCGACTCGAAGTGCACCGGATCCGCTATCAACGATTACCTGCAAGGGAGCACCCTGAACCACGTGCCGCAGGAGGTGCAGGATCTCTATATGCCGGGACACCCCCAGCCAGTGGAAGCCTGACCCGGCGCCCGCCTGGTAAAAAAAAGGCGATCCTCTCGGATCGCCTTTTTTCAGTTTCAGCGGTTCAGTTGTAGCGGCGATAGACCGACTGGCTGGGAGGGCCGATCAGCAGGCCATCTGTGGTTCGTGCATCGATAGCCTTGGCATAGACCCGGGCGGCGCGGCGGACAGCCTCCACCGTGTGATCGATGTCGTCGTCATCGTGCGAGTAGCTCACGATGAAACTCGGCGCCAGCACGCCCCAGCGGATCAGTTCCTGCAGGAACAGGGTCCGGAAGGCCTGCGACGATTTGCCTTCGTGGTCCGCGGTAGCGAACAGGAGGTTGCATGGCCTGCCGACGATGGTGAGGTGCTTCTCCATGCCGGCTTCCCGCACCGCCTCCGTGAAGCCCTTGCGCAGGCGCTCGCCGACACGGTAGAGGTGCTCGATCACCGGCTCGTCACGGTAGATCCGCATGGTCTCGATCGCGGCGGCAAGCGACGGGTACTCGGCGCCGTGGGTCGTGGACAGCAGGAACACCCGCGGCTTGTTGTGCCGCAACCCGCCCAGTTCCATGATCTCGCGGCGGCCGGTCAAGGCGGAGAGGGAAAAGCCATTGGCCATCGCCTTGCCGAAACAGGAGAGGTCAGGTGTCACCCCGTACACCGACTGCGCGCCGCCGCGGTGGAAGCGAAAGCCGCTGATCGTCTCGTCCAGCATGAAGACCGCGCCGTTGTTGCTGGCGGCCTCCTGCACTTTCTGGAGAAAACCGTCCCTCGGTTCGTTCACGCGCGCCGGTTCCAGGAGCACCATGGCGATCTGGCCGGGGTAGCGCTCGAATAGTGCGTTGAGGCTGCCGATGTCGTTGTACCCGAAGGTGAGCGTCATCGACTTGTTGAGTGGCGGAATGCCGCCGTCCATCGGCGTCAGGCCGATGAACCAGTCGTTATACGAAAAGAACGGGCTTTCGCCGCAGATGGCCACCAGATCCCGGCCGGTGTGAGCCCGCGCCAGCTTGATGCCGGCTGTCAGGATGGTCGACCCGTCCTTGGCGAACTTCACCATCTCCGCACTCGGCACCAGCGACTGCAGCATCTGGGCGCACTCGAGTTCCAGCAGGGACGGCCGGTTGAAGTTATTGCCGTGCAGCATCTGCCGGTACGCTGCTTCCATCACCGGCGCGTAGGCGTGGCCCAGGGTGACCGCACGCAGACCCATGCCGTATTCGATGAACTCGTTGCCATCCAGATCCCAGACGTGGCAACCCTTCCCCCGGGTGATGAAACCGGGAGAGCGCTCCGGCCACTGGTCGTCCCCTTTGGCGTAGGTGTGGGTGCCGCCGGGAATGACGTCTTGAACCTTTCCCCGCATGGCCAGGGACTTCTCGAAATTGACGCGCTCTACCATCGCGCCGACGGCTTGGGGATCGATAAACTTTTTCATGGCTTCGGGAAGGGAGTCTGGACACGGCTTCGATATCAACGCACGCCAAGGTCACCTGGCAGACTCATCCTACCGCTTCCCTCACCAGGCCCGCTTGTGCCAAAGCAACAGACGCCTCAAAAACAAGGTCGAACGGTAGCCCGGAGGTCTGGGCAATCTCAAGTAGTGGATGAGATCCGTCCGACTGGTTCAGTACCCACAGCAGGGCCAACTGCAGCTTCTGTGCCTCGTTGTGGCCGCCGATCAGGGAGTAGAGTCCGCGGCGCCCGAGTTGCGGTTCGCACTTCGGATTGAGGTTCAGCAGGGTCCGGTTTCTTTCAACGAGGCTGATGCCGCGCAGCAACAGGTCCAGCGACTGCTCCAGGCACTGGGGCCGCACCAGGTCGAGGTTGTCGGCGGACGTGTGGTACTGGGGATAGCTGCCGTAGGTCGAGCGCGAAAAGCAGCCGACCGGGAGGTTGAAGCCGGGCGAGCAGTACTGGCGCTCGTCGTAGCCGTAGGGAATGAAAGGGTCTATCGCGTGCGCCAGCCCGCTCTGCGCCAGCACATAGGACATGATGTGGTCGATGTCCGCGTCGCCGCGCCGGCTGCGCTTGTAGTGGTAGGAGCCGGGATCGCCGACGCCCGAAACCACCAGGCCGTGCCGGATGCGCGCCGTCACTTCTTCGCGCTGCGACAGCCAGGTGATCACGCCGATCGTCGACGGCGCGAAAACAAAGCGATAAGTGTAATGCCGGTCGACATCCGCCAGTGCGCGCGCCAGCCAGGTCGCCACCGCAATGCCGGAGAGGTTGTCGTTGGCCAGCGAGGGATGGCAGACATGGGCGGACACCAGCACCTCCTGCGCCGTCCGGCCCGGCAGCAGGCACTCTCCGAAGGTCAGGGAGCCCGGAGCCAGGGTGGTGTCCACGCAGACTTCGTAGTCGCCCTCGGGAAGCGACTGCAGTTGAGTGTGGGACAGGCAGAAACCCCAGTCCTCCTTGAAGTACTGGGTCCGGTAGGGAATCCAGTCGGGACGGTCCGGCAGGGAGAACAGCCGCTGGCGCAGTTCGGACAAGGGCATACGGCCGCGAAACGGCGCGCTGTAGTTGACCAGGTGCAGGTTGTGGCGAGCGATGTCGATCACCTTCCGGCCAGCGGGGTCCTTGACCCAGGCCTTGCGGACCGTCCACTCCGGCGGCACGGTCCAGTCGAACACGGCCGTGCCCGACGGCACCTCGGTCACGGTGAGGGGAATATGCCGGCCGATGCGCGCCAGGGTGTCGCGCACGCCCTGCCCGGTAATGCTGCGCAGGAACGGGAAGAGCTCCGTGCAGAACGCGTGCATCTCCTCGCCGGTGCCTTGGCTGGCCGACGGCAGGTCCGACGCGACGAGGCTGGCGCCGCTCTTCATCAACCGTAGATCCTGACTTCCGGGATCAGGACCACGAACCGTCCCCCCCACTCCCGGATCTGGGCCATCTGCGACATCACCTCGTCCGTCAGGTTCCAGGCCAGGATGACCAGGTAGTCGGGCCGCGTCTGCGCAATCCGTTCGGGGCCGTAGATCGGTATCTGCGTGCCGGGCAGGAAGTGATTCTGCTTGTGGGGATTGCGATCGACCGTGTAGGCGATGTAGTCCGAGCGCACACCGGCGTAGTTGAGCAGCGTCGCGGCCTTGGCCGGCGCGCCGTAGGCGGCGATCGACTTGCCCTCGGCGGCCGCGTCCAGCACGAAGCGCCACAGGCTGCGTTTGGTCTCGCGGATCCGCTCCTCCATCGCCAGGTACGGTGCAAGGGTGTCCAGCCCGGCAGCCTTCTCCCGGTCAAGCATCGCGGCGACCCGCGGGTCCAGTGCCTGCACCCCGGTGTCCGCATGCTGGCAGAAGACGCGCAGCGAGCCGCCATGATTGGCGATCTCCTCCACATCGAAAACCTTCAGGCCGTGATGGGCCAGGATCCGGCCGAAAGTCATCAGCGAGTGGTAGCAGAAATGTTCGTGATAGATGTTGTCGAACTGGTTCAGCGTCAGCAGGTTGAGGACGTGGTGGAACTCGAAGGTCGCCACGCCGGTCGGCTTGAGCAGTTCCTTGAATCCGGCAATGAAGTCGTTCAGATCCGGGACGTGCGCCACGACGTTGTTGGCGGCCATCAGGTCGGCCGCGTGGCCCTGTTCGCGTAGCTGGCGGGCCGTCTTCTGCCCGAAGAACAGCACCTCCATCGGTATGCCAAGCTGGCGGGCCGCCTCGGCCACGTTGGCGGCAGGCTCCACACCCAGGACTGGAACTCCCTTCGGCAGGAACCAGCGCAGGAGGTAACCGTCGTTGGCGGCGATCTCGACCACCTTGCTGCCGGCTCCGAGCTTGAATCGCGCGGTCATGTCGTCAGCGTAGCGCTTGCCGTGGTCCAGCATCGCCTGCACGTAGGACGAGAAGTACGAGTACTCGGTAAAGATGGCCTCGCCGGTCTGGAATTCCTCCAGTTGCACCAGGAAGCATTGGTCGCAGACATAGGCGTGCAGTGGGAAGAACGGCTCCATCCGGTTGAGGTCTTCCGGCTTGCGGATGGCATTGGCCATCGGCGACATGCCCAGGTTCGCCACCGTGTGCTTCAACTGCGCATCGCAAAAGCGGCAGCGGGCATGGGTTGCCGCGGCCGCGCTCAGGTCGGGCGGAGTAACGGTAAGAGAGTCGTGCTTGACGGCGGTGTCGGTGGACATGATGCGATGGTGGCTTGCGGTGACAATGACGGAGGGTGGAACAGGGGTCAGCGACAGGCCGGCGCCGTCGATGAAGCGACGGGCCGATCGGTACATAAGGCAGTGGCGGATGCCGGGAGGCGAGATGGCCCGCGCCGGTCCGACCGGCAGGCGGGCGCTGAACAACGAAATCTAGAAGATGCTTTCACGGATGAAGATCAGGTCGTCGGGCTTGACCGGATCATCCAGCTTGGGCTCGAGCACCTGGATGTTGCGCTCGCTGATTCTGCGATGCAGCCGCACACCCCGGTCGGTACCGCGCAGCGTCAGGCCGCCCCCTTTGGCGATCGCCTGGGCAACCGTCATGCCGCGGTCCAGCGCGTACTGGCCCGGGCGCTGTACCTGGCCGTAGACGAAGTAGTTGGGGGCCCGGTTGACATACAGGGTGTCCCCGGCCTGCAGCACCACGTCCTTGCTCAAGTCGCCCGAGGTGAACATGTCGACCAGATCGATCTCCAACCGCTGCGGCCGGCCATTGCGGGTGGTCATCAGGATCACCGAGTCCGCACCGGTAGGCGCAACCCCACCAGCTACCGAGAGAATCTCGGAAAGCCGCATGCCGGTGGTTTCCATGGGATAGCGTCCCGGCCGCGCGACCTGCCCCAGCACCGAAACCTGCTGGCTGCGGAACTGGAGCACGTTGAGGGTCACCTGGGGGTTCTGCAGGAACTTGCCTTCCTTCAAGCGAGTCGAGATCAGCGTTTCGGCCTGCTGCGGGGACAGGCCGGCCAGCTTGACGACGCCGAGCAGGGGATAGGAGATGACGCCGCTCTCCGAGATCCTGGCTTCGACGGTCAGGTCGGCCGACTGGAAAACCTGGATCCGCAAGACGTCGCCAGGTCCGAGGGTGTAGTCGTTGCGTGCCCCCGGCCCCGGTTGTCCCTGAGCGCTGGCAGGCATCACCACCAGTGAGAAGGTGAACAGGGCGAGCAACGCCATGCAGTATTTCGTGATGCGGGTCAAAACCATCAGAACGGTCCTTTGCAAAAATTAGGGTGCGGCCCGACACCGGGACGCACCTCGATTTCTGAACGATCGGCGCACCCGGTGCGATGACCGAATGAGGGGATGGTATCCGCCGCCGACCGTCCGCGACGTGAAGGATGTCGCAATGACAGGGATCAGAAGCGCACCTGGATGCCCAAGGACACGATATTGGCGTCGTAGTCCAGCCCCGCCCGGTTGGAATTGCGCTTTTCCTGCCGCAGGTCCAGAACCGCGTTGAGGTTGCGCCGGATCTCATAGTTGACCCCGATGCCATAGGCCTGGAACGTATCCGTTCGGTCGTTCAAGCCGCCTTCGCCCTTGTAATCACGGTCAATGTACTGGTAAAAGGGCATCAGCCGGATCTTGCCGGTGGCTTGGATGGTCGGGCGCAGCGCAATCGACTTCGCGTCGACATACGTCGGAGTGATCGCATAGTCATCGGGTTGGATGTCCCGGGCGATCGACACCAGCATCTTGATGGCGCCGCTCTGGGCCCACTGGATGTCAAAACCGGTCGTGATGCCGCTGAAATCTCGCGTGCCATCGACATCGTAGGTGCGCTTGGTATAGCCGATGCGGCCCGCAAGAAGGCTGTCCTCCGACGGACGATAGCTGACGCGGGCGAGCAGCGCGTTCTGCTTGAAGTCGTTGCTTCGGGCCCCTGTCAGCAACGGC
>JBBRJB010000136.1:0-6870 GCA_038220085.1 Burkholderiales bacterium | reverse complement strand
AGCGGCAGGAAGGACAGCGCGATCACCCGCGGGTGCATGCAATAGGCCACGGCCCGCCAGAACGAGTCCAGAAACAGGTTCATCGGCGTCCCCGCAGGACCTTGCCAGCCAGGGCCTGGCGCGGCAAGGAAAGCGGGGCCCCGTGGCGCCGGTTCGATTTTTTCATCGGGTCCAGCATACCCGGGAGGGCGACCTCCGGCCGTGCCGCCGCGAGCGGGCCATGCCGCCGTTTCGCCGCGCCCATCTCGTACCATTGCGCCGATGGCAAGCATAGAGATCGACGGCGTCGCATTGGAGCTGCAACATATCGAATCCGGAGCCGGCGCCGGCCGCGCGCCTATCGTCTTTCTACACGAGGGCCTGGGCTCGGTGGCGATGTGGCGCGACTGGCCCGCGCAGGTCTGCGCGGCGACCGGCCGCACCGGCCTCGTCTACTCACGCCGGGGCTACGGCCGCTCCGACCCGATCCCTGATGTGCGCGGCAGCGGACGCCTCGCCGCCGACTACATGCACCGTGAGGCCTGGACGGTCTTGCCCCGGCTGTTGCAGGCCCTGGCCATCGAGCGGCCGGTGCTGCTGGGGCATTCGGACGGCGGCAGCATTGCCCTGCTCCACGCCAGCCGCTATCCGGTGAGCGCCTGCATCGTGATGGCGCCACATGTGATCGTTGAAGAAATTTCGTTGCACTCGATCGAAACCGCGCGCGACGGCTACAAAGCCTCGATCCGGGAGCGGCTCAGTCGCTATCACGCGGATGTCGATGTCGCCTTCTGGCAGTGGAACGACATCTGGCTCAGCCCGCAGTTCCGCGACTTCGACATCCGCGCCGACTGCCGGCAAATCGGCGCGCCGGTGCTGGCGATCCAGGGCCGCGACGATGCCTACGGAACCCTGCGCCAGATCGAGGAGGTCGCGCCGACCCGCGGTCCGGTGACCCTCGAGAAGCTGCCCGACTGCGGCCATTCGCCGCACCGCGATCAGCCGGAACGCGCTCGTCGGTTGATCACGGACTTCCTGGCGCAGCTGCCGTAGCCTCGTGCCGGCCCCGCAGCGACGCGAGATCGGCTTCGGACAGCCAGCGCCACTGACCCGGCGCCAGGTCGGCCGGCAGCGCCAGATTCCCCATTCGTGACCGATGCAGTCCTTCCACCCGGTTGCTCACCGCCGCCAGCATCCGCTTGACCTGGTGGTACTTGCCTTCGGTGAGCGTCAATCGCAGTGTGTGGTCGCCAACGATCTCGCAGGCGGCGGCGCGCACCGGCGCCGGGTCGTCGTCCAGCACCACGCCGGCCAGCAGGCGCGCTACCTGGGTTTCATCCAGCGGGTGCTTGGTCGTCACTTCGTAGACCTTGGGCACGTGATGGCGCGGCGAGTTCATGCGGTGGATGAACTGGCCATCGTCGGTCAGCAGCAGCAGGCCGGTGGTGTCCTGGTCCAGGCGGCCGACCGCCTGCACCCCCTGCACCGGCCCCTTTTGCGGCCGCTGCCGCTGCGGCGCCGGCAGCAAGGTATAGATGCTGGGGTAAGTGGAAGGCTTTTGCGAACACTCGGTGCCGGCCGGTTTGTGCAGCATCACATAGGCCTTGTCGTGAAACTCCCAGGCGCGACCCTGGACCTCGAAGACCAGACCGGCGGTATCTACATCGGCGCTGGCATCGGTCGTGATGACGCCGGAGACGGTGACCAACCCTTGCTGAATCAGGCCGGCACACACGCGACGCGTGCCGAAACCCTGCGAATAAAGAATGTCCTGCAACTGCATGCCGCGAGTATGGCAAATGCCGCCGGAGCCAAGTCGTTCAGCGGCCCTGCGCAGGCGCTGTCGATGCGCCGGCTACCGCATGAGATTCGAGGAGTTCACGTGGCGCTCCAGGGGCGAAAGCTGGCGACCGATGTCATGCAGTTGCGCGTACAGGATTTGCCGCTGTCGGATGTCCGGCTCAGCGGCAATGCGGGCCCTGATTTCCTGACGTTGCAGGCGCAGCTCCGCCAGCCGGCCCGCGGGCGGCGCGACTCTTGCCGGCGCATTGGCGGCGGCAACACCTGGATTGACCGCCGGATCCCAGTCCCAGGCCTGCTGCACGGTGGAAACCACCGAACACCCGGTCAGAACGCCGCTGACTGCCAGAAAGAGGATGGAACGCATGGTCACTCCGCAGACGAGAAGGAAGCTCATCGTAAAGGGAAATCCGCTGCGCCTTCAGCTGGAAGTCCTGTCCGACCCGAGCCGGCGACGCCGCCCCGGTTGCTTGTCCGGAGGAAGGCTAGCGAGAACCTGCACCTACAGGCCGAGCTTGAGAAGGGAAAGGAAAGGAAAAAGGCCGCTGACTATCTCTAGTTAGCGGCCTTTGCCGGTCGATATGGTGGGCTGGCGTCTTCTGAGGGATCGGCTGGAAGCCGTACCAGTGCGTCTGGTCTAACAATAATAAGATCGAACGTTCCCCCGCTTTTTCCCGCCGGCTCGTTCTCGCTGCCTACGCTCAGCAGCGCTAGGTAATTAGAGAAGGTCGGGCATTGCCAGGGCGAGCCCCGCAGCCGCCTGGGGCGTCTCAACGCGCGTTGTGCCGCATCTGGGACAGCACTGTCAGCAGGGCCGTGCTGCCGAGGGTCTTGATCAAGCCGGAGTGCTCGGCGTAGAACCGGCCCAGCTCGTCTGCCAGTCCGGGACTTTGCTTCTGCGCATGGTTCACGATCTCGGTAACCTCCGCCGGCGAGACCTTCGCCGCATCCTCCGGCGTCACCTGAGTCTGGCCGGGCCGCAGGATCCGCCCGAGAGCGCCGTTGGCCAGCGCGCCGGCCACCACCGGGCCGAGCGTGCGAAGGATCTGCTTACCCAGCTGGCGCGCTCCAGCGTCAACCAGTCCTGCTGACCCTCTCCCACCTCTGGGCCGCGCTGATCGGCGTGGCCATCGCGCTGGTGGTCGCGCAGATGCAGTCGGTCTTTCTCGACAACTGGACACGCGCCACCGGTGCGGTGCTGCATGGCAAGTCCTACTTTCCGTCGCTTCGACAACCGGTCGTTCCGCCTCAACGACGAAGCCAACCTGAACGTGATCGATCCGGACTTCGGCCGCAAGCAGGCCGCGGTCTTCGAGGCCGACTGGACCAAGGGCCAACGCATCACGCACGCCCAGTGGCTGGCCTGGCCCTGGTCCAATAAACTTCAGGAGCGACTGGCGTCGCTGCTGCACTCGCAGCTCTAGCGGCAACGCGCCGCTGCTGAGGGCGTGGCCTCAGCGCGGCGCCGGGCGGTCCGCGATCAGTCGATCTGCGCGCCCGAGGCCTTGACGACCTTGGCCCACTTGGCCGTCTCGGACTTGATGTAGGCGGCGAACTGCTCGGGTGTGTTGGTCGTCGGCACCGCGCCCTGGGCCGACAACCGCGCCGCGACCTCGGGCATCTGCAGGACCTTGACGATCTCGGCGTTCAGCTTCTTGATCACCTCGGGCGGTGTGCCGGCCGGCGCGAGGATGCCGAACCAGGCGGCGGCGTCGTAGCCCTTGATGCCAGATTCGGCCAGCGTCGGCAGGTCGGGCATCGCCGGCGAGCGCGTGGCGCTCGTCACCGCCAGTGCGCGCAGCTTGCCCGCCTTCACGTGCGGCAGCGACGACGGCATGTTGTCGAACATCATGTTGACCTGGCCACCGAGCAGGTCGGAGACCGCCGGGCTGCTGCCCTTGTAGGGAACGTGCAGCATGTCGACATCGGCAAGCGACTTGAACAGTTCGCCAGACAGGTGGATCGAGCTGCCGTTGCCCGACGACGCGTAGGTCAGGCTGCCGGGCTTGGCCTTGGCCAGCGCCAGGAGTTCCTGGACGGACTTCGCCGGAACCGACGGGTGCACGACGAGCATGTTCGGCACCGCGGCGACGAGCGTCACCGGCGCGAAATCCTTCACCGCGTCATACGGCATCTTCTTGTACAGGCTCGAATTGATCGCATGCGTGCCGACCGTGCCGAGCAGCAGCGTGTAGCCGTCGGGGTCGGCCTTGGCGACCGCGTCCGAG
The DNA here is from genome assembly GCA_038220085.1 of Burkholderiales bacterium. Taxonomy (GTDB): domain Bacteria; phylum Pseudomonadota; class Gammaproteobacteria; order Burkholderiales; family Burkholderiaceae_E; genus Lautropia. The sequence continues at coordinate 2,863 of JBBRJB010000136.1, read as the reverse complement.
CCGATGTTGCCGCCGGCGCCGGGTTTGTTGTCGATGACGACAGTCTGGCCGAGCGCGCCGTCGAGTTTCACGGCGATCGCGCGCGCCAGGAAGTCGGAGGTGCCGCCAGCGGAGAACGGCACGACGAGGCGGATTGGCTTGCTCGGGTAGTCGGCCGCGAACGGGGCGCCGGTTCCGGCGGCGACCGCCGTGACGAGTAACGTGAACTTGGCGAGGCGGATGAGGTGCTTCATGGAGGGTTTCCTAACTGGCGAAACAGGGACGGATGGAGTGAGGCCGCGTTCGCTGGCCTCGCGCGAGCGGATCGCGGCGGTCACGCCGCGGCCCGGTGGGTGAACGGACGAACGATTAGACGGGGGCGACCCCCAAGGTGGTGCCGCCGCACACGTACAACACCTGGCCGGTGATGAAACCGGCCTCGGGGTCTAGGAAAAACACCGCGGTGCGGGCGATGTCCTGCGGCGTGCCGAGGCGCTTGACAACGATGCTGTCGATGATGCGCTGGGTCTGCGGTGCACCCGGCGCGTTGCTCTTTTCGAACAGCTCGGTCGCGATCGGCCCGGGCGCGATCGCGTTGACCGTCACGCCTGCGCCGCCGAGCTCCATCGCCCAGGTGCGGGTGTAGCCGACGAGCCCGGCCTTCGTGGCCGAGTACACCGTGCGCTCGGCCTTGCCGAGCACGGTGCGCGAGGCGATGTTGACGACGCGCCCGAAGCCCGCGGCGCGCATCGCGGGCACGAAGGCCTGGGTCATGATCAGGCTGGCGCGCAGCTGCAGGTTGACGACGAAGTCAAGGTCGTCGTCGGTCGCGTCCTCGAGCTTGGCCGGGCGCGTGGCGCCGGCATTGTTGACCAGCCGAAGCACCTCGAACCGCTCGGCCGCCTGGCGCGCGGCGTCGCGCGTGGCGTGGCGATCGCTCAGGTCAGCCTGAATGAAGTGTTGCAGCGGTGATTCCACCGACGGCGCCTTGATGTCGATGTTGATCACGTGTTCGCCGCGCTCGACCAGCCGCTGGCAGATCGCCGCGCCAATACCCGAGCTGCCGCCGGTGACGACCGTGGCTTGTTGTTTGGTTGATGTGGTATTCATGCCGTCACCTTCTGCGCGCGCGGCGCCATCTTCTTCAGTCCGAGCATCTCGCGCGCTTCGCCCGCCGTCGCCAGCGTGCCGCCCAGGTCCTTCACGATGCGGGCGGCCTTGCCCACCAGCGCCGCGTTGTCGGGCGCGAGCACGCCCTTTTCCAGGTAGATGTTGTCCTCGAGGCCGACGCGCACATGGCCGCCCAGCAGCCAGGCCTGCGCCAGCATCGGGAACTCGGCGCGCCCGATGCCGAAGGCCGCCCAGCGCGCGCCCGCCGGCAGGATCGACTTGAAGTAGGCCAGCGTGGCGGGCGACGCATCGGCGCCGTATTTCACGCCGAGCACGATCTGGAACAACGCCGGCGAGTCGATCGTGCCTTCGCGGATCAGGTCGGTGGCGAGGTGGATGTCGCCGCTGTCGAACACCTCGAGCTCGGGCACCGTGCCCGCCTCGCGGATCAGGTTGGCCATCACGCGGACGTTGGCCGGCGTGTTGATGACCACCGAGCTGCCCGAGTACATGGTGTTGAGGTCTAGGCTGCAGATCTCGGGGCGCAGCGCGATCACGTGTTCGACGCGCGGCTCGGGACGCATCAGCGTGGTGCCGGGCGCTGCGACCTTCGGGTCGTCTTCGCTGGGGATGAAACGCTGCCCAGGCCCGGTCGTCAGGTTGATGACCACGTCGACATCGCTGGCGCGGATGCGGTCGACGACCTCGCGGTAATGCGCGAACTCCATGCTCGGCCGGCCGTCGGCATGGCGCACATGGATGTGCACGATGGCCGCGCCGGCGCGTGCCGCGTCGAGACAGGCGTTGGCGATCTGCTCGGGCGTGCAGGGCAGCCCTGGGTGCTGCGCCAGCGTCGTGATGTTGCCGGTGACGGCGCAGCTGAGGATGGTGGGGGTGGACATCGAGGCCTTCGTTCGGTTCGGGGGAGCCCGGCGCGTGCGCCGACAGCGTTCGGGTGGGGGTCGGAGCCGAATGGTCCCACGCCCGGTGGCGAATGTCAATAAAATGGAATATAATTTCTGCAATGCAGAATAACAGGAAATGACATGACGGCCCAATCGCCCGGCCCGGGGCACGCCCGGTGAGCAGACGCCCCGCCGTCCCCTCGGGCTCGCCCCAGACTGACCGCCACTTCGTCACCGCGCTGGCGCGCGGACTCCATGTGCTGCGCTGTTTCCGGCCCGACGAGCCCTTTCTCGGCAACCAGGACATCGCCAAGCGGGTCGGCCTGCCCAAGTCGACCGTCTCGCGGCTGACGGGCACACTGACCACGCTCGGCTACCTGCGCTACTCGGCTTCGCGCGCCAAGTACGAACTCGGCACCGCGATGCTGGCCTTCGGCGCACCGCAGGTCGCGAGCGCCAAGCTGCGCCGGCTGGCACTGCCCCTGATGCAGACGCTCGCCGACCACGCCCGCGTGTCGGTGTCGATGGGCGTGCAGGACCGATGCAGCATGCTCTACATCGAGAACTGCCGCAGCATCGCGGCGGTCTCGCTCAGCGTGGAGATCGGCGCCCGCATCCCGATGGCGACGACAGCGATGGGTCGCGCCTTCCTCGCCAGCATGCCCGACGCCGAGCGTGAACGTATGCTGGCGCAACTGCGCAGCGAACACGGCGCCGACTGGCCGCGGGTGCGACAAGGCGTCGAGCGCTCGCTGCAGGACTTCCGGCGCACGGGTTACTGCGTGTCGCTCGGCGAGTGGTACGAAGATGTTCACGCCGTGGCCGTGCCGCTGCAACCGAGCGACGGCTCGCAGACCGTCGTGATCAGC
>JBBRJB010000135.1:0-6877 GCA_038220085.1 Burkholderiales bacterium | reverse complement strand
GCTCACCGCGACGTGCCCGCCGGCGCCATTGCCGATGATGAACAGCGGCACGCCGGTTACGCCGTACTCGCGCGCCTCGGCATCGGCTGCTGCCACGATCCGGGTCACCGATTCCTCGGTCAGCACCGCCTCTATCAGCCCCTGCGCTACCCCGACGCCTTCGGCGATCTCGCGCAGCACCTGGTCGTCGGAGAGGTCGCGGGACTCGATGAAGTAGGCGTGAAAGAACGCCTCCGCCATGGCGTCCTGCTGCCCGGTTTCACCGGCCAGTTCTATCAGCGCATGGGCCTTCAGGGTGTTGGGCTGGGTCCTGATGGCGGCAATCCGCAGGTCGAGGTCCACGCGGCGAGCCGCTGCCGTGACCCGGTCATACATGGTGCCGCCGTCCGGGGATCCGAACTTCTGCTGCAGGTAGTCGCTTCGGGGCATACCGGCGGCAGGCATCTCGGGGTTGAGCTGGAACGGCCGCCAGCGCTGGATCGGCGCCTCCACCCCGGGATTGTCCGCCTGCCAGCGGGCGAGGGCGGCTTCGAGCTGGCGCTTGCCGATGTAACACCAGGGGCAGACGACGTCGGACACGATGTCGATCTGGAGAACAGCAGGCAACTTCGTGCTCATTTCCACGCCTCTCAGGGAAGCCTTCCATCCTACCCTACCGCAATGCCGTTCTAAAGTCCTCACTGCGAATGCCGATAACCCGGATATGCTGACCATCGCCCCCACGGCCCTGCGGACATGGGTATCGCACTTTGCCGATACCCCGATACCGGTCCTCGCGAGCACCGCCCAGGCCCTGGCTGCGCTCGAACCGGTCCAGGAGGACGTGACGGTCAGCCAGCTGGCGCCGCTGGTGTTGTCCGATCCCCTTCTGACGGTGAGGGTGCTGGCCTACGTTGCCCAGCGCCGTTCAGCGCGTGCGCTCACCGGATCGGAAACGGTGGCCCAGGCGATCCTGATGATGGGTATACAGCCCTTCTTCACTGCCTTCAGCCAGCAGCCGGTGGTGGAAACCGTCCTCGGCGCCTGTCCCGCGGCCTTGCAGGGAATCCGGCGGGTGCTGGAACGGTCCCATCGAGCCGCCCTCTTTGCGCTGTCGTTCGCCGTACATCGCAAGGATCCGGACGCGGAGATCATCCACGAGGCGGCGCTGATGCACGACTTCGTCGAGGCACTGCTCTGGTGCCATGCGCCGGCGCTGGCTCTCGAGGTGGAGCGCCTCAAGGTGGAGGACCCGACGCTGCGGTCCGTCCAAGCCCAGCGCATGGCCCTGAATATCGAACTGTGCGACCTCGAGCATGCGCTGCTGCAGCGCTGGCGACTGCCGGACCTGCTGGTGCGGATCACCAACGATCGTCTTGCCGACGACAACCAGTCACGGATCGTCCTGCTGGCATTGCGTATCGCACGCCATTCCCGGGACGGTTGGGACAATCCGGTGCTGGTGCAGGATTTTCGCGCCGCCGCGGCCCTGCTCGGACTGAGCGTGGACGCGGTTCATGATAAGGTGAGGCGACTCGAAGCGCAGGAGCCGACAGCATCGCAGGAGCCGGCAGCTTCGCAGGAGACAGCAGCTTCACAGGAGACAGCAGGGCTCGTCCTGGCGAGCTGACCGCCGCCCGATCCCGGCGGCCGGCGCCGTAAGCATGATGGTTGCGGACTGCGCCGTCTGATTCAGACGGGGGCCGACATGCAGGAATACGCGCAGGAAAGCAGCAACGGCAGTTCGGGCTGGTGGGCCCTGGGCCCTGGGCCTCGGTGCCTTGGCTGGCGCAGCCGGCCTCGCCTACCTGGCCTACCGCCAGCGTGACATCGACCCCCGACCCGCTGACTCGGCGCCTGCCCGCACCGCCCGGCACGGGCGATCCGGCGACTATGCGATCGTCGGCCGCACGGTGACGATCGACCGCCCACGCGCCGAACTCTACGCGTACTGGCGTGACTTCTCTTCCCCGGCGCGGCCCGGATCACCCGACATGGGCGCAGCCGGCGCCGCTAGCTTCGGCTGTTCGCGTTAGCGGGCGTCACCGCCAAGCCGAGACCTCCGCCGCGCAGCGGCATGAATCCCCGCGAGCGGGGACGCCCGAACGATTCAGGCATGCAAAAAGTAAGTACTTTGTATATGCTTTCTTAGTACCACTTAGCGCGAGGTCTGACCATGTCCAAAGAAGCCGTTTTCACCATGAAGCTGGAAGCCGAGTTGCGCGACGAGTTCATGGCCGAAGCAGAGGCCATCCATCGGCCCGCCTCTCAGGTGCTGCGCGAGCTGATGCGAGAGTTCGTCGAGCGGCAGCGCCAGGCGCGTGACTACGATGCCTTCCGGGGCCGCAAGGTCGAAGCGGGCAGGGCGTCCATGCGCGCCGGGGTCGGTCGCTCCAATGACGAGGTCGAAGCCAAGTTCGCAGCGCGGCGGGCCAAAGCGGCCAGCCAGCCGTGAAAGTTGTCTGGACGCCGGAAGCCGAACAAGACCGCGACGCCGATGGGAAGTCCACGCGACCGGACTCTCCCGCAGCCTGATCAGCCAGGGGCTGGCGCGCCTAGACCTAGAGGAACGGCGAAGCCTGCCAGGCGCTGCTGCGCACCCGGACAACCCGAAAGAAGACGCGCTGAGCGAAGTCCAGGCAGCGCTGCACAGCTCCGCGGACGCTTCTATGCGAGCGCATCGCTGGCCAGCACCCGCCTGCTGGCACTGGCGATCCGGTACCGGCGGATCTTTCCATGACCGCTTCGCCGGGTCAGCTCGGTTTGGCTTCCTCGTAGTGAACGATGGAACCTTCCTCATCGACCGTGTCGAGCCGGACCTTGAAGCCCCACAATCGCTGGAGGTAGCCCAGCACCCGGCTGGCGTCCTCATTGAGCGGGCGGCTGCGATGGCGCCGATGCTGCACCCGCAGGCTGCGGTCCCCGTCGCGTTCGTAGTTGGTGATCTGGATGTCCGGTAACAGGTAGTCGCGGTTGTACTGCTGGGCGAGCAGCTTTCGGACGCGGCGGTAGCCGGCGTCGTTGTGGATGCTGTCGATGCCCATCGTGTCCTCGTTCTCGTAGTCCGCCACCGCGAAGAGGTGAAACTCCCGGATCAGCCGGGGGGACAGGAACTGGGCGATGAAGGACTCGTCCTTGTAGTTGCGCATCGCGAAGTCCAGCACCTTGACCCAGTCGGTCCCCGCGATGTCCGGGAACCACTGCCGATCCTCCGGCGTCGGGTTCTCGCAGATCCGTCGGATGTCGGTGAACATGGCGAAGCCGAGCGCATACGGATTGATGCCACCGTAACCACGCTGGTCATAACCGCGCTGGGTGATGACATTGGTGTGGGAGGTCAGCACCTCGATCATGAAACCGTCGTCCACCAGCTTCTTGTCGTAGAGCCGGTTCAGCAGGGTGTAGTGCCAGAAGGTGGCCCACCCCTCGTTCATGACTTTGGTCAGCCCTTGAGGGTAGAAATACTGCGCCACCTTGCGCGTGATCCGGACCAGCTCTCGTTCCCAGGGTTGCAGCTTGGGCGAGTGCTTCTCCACGAAGTAGAGAAGGTTCTCCTGCGGCTCCTCGGGAAATCGGGTGGGACGCCGGGAGGACGTGTCCGCAGCCTGGTTGGCGGGCAGGGTGCGCCAGATCTCGTCGTACTGCTGCCAGGAGTACTCCTGGCGCTCGCGATGGCGGCGCAGTTCGTCCGCCGGCGATAGTGGTTTGGGATGGCGGTAGCGGTTGATGCCGAAATCCATCAGCGCGTGGCAGGCATCGAGCAGTTCCTCCACGGCGACGACGCCATGGCGCTCCTCGCAGTCCCGGACGTACTGGCGCGCGAACACCATGTAATCGATGATCGCGTCGGCGCTGGTCCACTGGCGAAACAGGTAATTGCCCTTGAAGAAGGAGTTGTGGCCATAGCTGGCGTGCGCGATCACCAGTGCCTGCATCGGCATGGTGTTTTCTTCCATCAGGTATGCGATGCAGGGATCGGAGTTGATCACGATCTCATAGGCCAGCCCGCGCATGCCGGTGCGGTATTCGTGGTCGTGGTGAATGAAGGATTTGCCGAAGCTCCAGTGCGGATAGCCGATCGGCAGGCCGGTCATGGAGTAGGCGTCCAGCATCTGCTCGCTGGAGATGACCTCGATCTGGTTGGGGTAGCAATCGAGGCCGAACTCCTCCGTTGCAATCGCACCGATCGCGCGGTCGTACTTGGCGAGCAGCTCGAACGTCCACTCGGCGCCGGTCGAGAGCGGCCCGCGCTTGTTGGCGGCGTTGCTGACGTGGCCGTGGGCACCCAGTACGACCGTGGTGTCCTTCTTCATTGCGCGCTTCCGGTGGGGTTCATGCCTTCTCCGAGGAGAACAACTCGCGAAACACCGGGTAGATGTCACGCCGCTCGCGAACCTGGCGCATCGCGAAGTGTTCACAGTCGATGCGCCGGTAGGCGGCGGCCAGTCGCGAAGGCCGGCTGTCAGAATCGGGCACCTCGACGTAGGCGAAGTGCCGAAGGTCCGGCAGGATCTTCTCCGACAGGAAATCGCTGCTCTTGTCCGGGTCCGCACCGAAAGCGTCGCCGTCCGATGCCTGTGCCCCGTACAGGTTCCACTGGTCGGCCGGATAGCGATCCGTCATGATCTGGCGCATCAGGTCGAGCGCGGAAAAGACCACGGTGCCGCCTGTTCTAGCGTCGTGAAAGAAGTGCTCTTCATCGACCTCTTCCGCTTCTTCGGTGTGGCGGATGAAGATGACGTCGACCTTCTGGTACTTGCGGCTGAGGAACAGGTACAGCAGCGTGAAGAATCGCTTGGCCAGATCCTTCTTTCGTTCGTCCATGGACGCCGAGACGTCCATCAGGCAGAACATGGCAGCCTGGCTGATCGGCTTGGGCACCGGCACCCGATGCCGGTAGCGCAGGTCGATGTCATCCAGGAAGGGCACCTTTGAGATCTGCCTGCCCAGCGTCTCCATCGACTCCCGCAGCATCGTCTTGCGTCTTTCCAGCTCCGGCGTCTGCGGCTCCTCTTCCAGCTCCGCCAGCTGGGCCGACACCGCCTGCAACTCATGGCGCGGTCGGGCCGACAAGGCGATCCGGCGGCCGAGGGCGTTGCGCAAGGACCGGGCAATCGACAGGTTCGTGGGCGAGCCCTGCCGGGTGTAGCCGGCGCGCTGCATCTTGAATTCCACGATGTCCCCGACCTCCGTCCGGCTCAGGTGCGGCAGCTCGAGATCGTCGAAAAACAGTTCCATGAACTCTTCGCGCGACAGGGTGAAGGTGAAACTGTCCTGGCCGTCTCCCTCGCCGCCCTGGTCGCCGCTGCCATCGCCTTCCCCGCCGCCCTCCGGCCGCTTGATCCTGTCGCCCGGGTTGAACTTGTGGTTGCCAGGGTGCACCGACTCGCGGTTGCCGCCCTGGCCGTGGCGGAAGGTGGGCTCGGAGATGTCGCGAACCGGAATCTTCACGTCGCCGCCACGGTCCATGTCCTTGATCGAGCGCTCGGAGACCATGTCGGTCACCGCGTGCTTGATGTGGCTCTTGTACCGCCGGATGAATCGTTCCCGGTTGACCGAACTCTTCTTGCGGTCATTCAGGCGACGGTCGATGATGATTGACATGGCGTCAGGTCCTATGCGGCAACCGGATTCGTCAGCCGCTCACTGGGACTTGCGAACCCGCAGATACCACTCGCACAGCAGCCGAACCTGCTTCTCAGTGTAGCCCTTGGACACCATCCGCGCGACAAAGCTCTCGTGCTTGTTCTTGTCTTCCGCGGACGCCTTGGCGTTGAAGGAGATGACCGGAAGCAGTTCCTCGGTGTTCGAGAACATTTTTTTCTCTATCACCTCCCTCAGCTTCTCGTAGCTTGTCCAGGAAGGATTCTTGCCGTTGTGGTTGGCGCGGGCCCGCAGCACGAAGTTGACGATCTCGTTGCGGAAATCCTTGGGGTTGGCGATGCCGGCCGGTTTCTCGATCTTCTCCAGTTCCAGGTTCAACTGCGCCCGATCGAAGCTTTCGCCGGTTTCGGGGTCGCGGTAGTCCTCGTCCTGGATCCAGTAATCCGCGAAGGTGACGTAGCGATCGAAGATGTTCTGGCCGTACTCGGAGTAGGACTCCAGGTACGCGGTCTGGATCTCCTTGCCGATGAATTCCGCATACCGCGGCGACAGCCAGCCCTTGATGAAATCGAGATACCGGCGCATGGTTTCTTCGGGCAACTGCTCGCGCATCAGCCGCTGCTCCAGCACGTACATCAGGTGCACCGGGTTGGCTGCGATTTCGGTCTGGTCGTAGTTGAACACTGCCGACAGGACCTTGTAGGAAAAGCGTGTTGACGATCCTGTCATGCCCTCGTCGATGCCGGCATAGTCCCGGTACTCCTGCACGGAGCGGGCGCTGGGCTCGACGTCCTTGAGATTCTCGCCGTCGTAGACCCGCATCTTGGCGTAGATGCTGGAGTTCTCCGGATCCTTCAGGCGCGAGAGCACAGCGAACTGCGCCATCATGTCCAGGGTGCCGGGCGAGCAGGGCGCATGCGACAGAGAACTGTTTGCCAGCAGCTTGCGGTAGATCTTGACCTCCTCCGACACCTGCAGGCAGTAGGGCACCTTGACGATGTAGATCCGGTCCAGGAAGGCCTCGTTGTTGCGGTTGTTGCGAAACGCCAGCCATTCCGATTCATTCGAGTGCGCGAGGATCACGCCTTGGAACGGGATGGCGGAGATGCCTTCCGTGCCCTTGAAATTGCCTTCCTGGGTGGCAGTGAGCAAAGGGTGCAGCATCTTGATCGGGGCCTTGAACATCTCCACGAACTCGAGCAATCCCTGGTTGGCCAGGCACAGGCCGCCGGAGTAGCTGTAGGCGTCCGGGTCGTCCTGGGACAGGGATTCGAGCTTGCGGATGTCGACCTTG
>JBBRJB010000134.1:0-6880 GCA_038220085.1 Burkholderiales bacterium | reverse complement strand
CCAGTCCAGGCGGGGTCGACATAGACGTGACATGTCGCACACATCGCGGAACCGCCGCACTCGCCGACGATTCCCCTGACTCCTTGCGCTACGGCGGTCTGCATGACGCTATGGCCCTCCTCGCCCTCCAGGTGGGTGGTCTTGCCGTCGGGGGCGATCAGGGTGAATCGGGGCATGTTCCGAACTCGTTGAAGAGGCGGGCAGGCAATGTCTGAAATGCGGGGGCCGGCAAGGTCATGCGGCTTCGAGCCTCAGGGGTAGGCTCGCGAGCGCGCGCAGCGTGTTGTTGAGTCGCCGGGTGGGTTCGCCGGCCAGCGACAGGCGCTTCACCCGCTTGGCGATTCCGCCCAGGATCAACTCACCCTCCAGGCGGGCGATAACCTGACCGACGCAACCGTGAATGCCGGAGCCGAAGGCCATATGGCCGGTGGGGCGGCGCTCGATGTCGAAGCGGTCGGGTTCCGGCCATTGCCGTGGATCACGATTCGCGGCGGCAAGCAGGGCCAATACCTTGCTCTGCGCCGGTATCGGCGTGTCCGCGATCCGAGCGTCAACCGAGGTCGTCCGGAAAAAGGTCTGTACGGCCGATTCGTAGCGCAGGGCTTCCTCGAAGGCGGGACGGGCAAGCGCCGGGTCGGCGTGCAGCCTGGCGTACTGCTCGGGGTGCCGGGCCAGGCACAGCAAGGCGTTGCCGAGGCCGTTGACGGTGGTGTCGACACCTGCCGACAGGAACGACCTGACCAGCAAGGGCGCCTCCTCGTGGCTGATCTCACCGGCGTCCGCTGCCTGGAAGATCAGGTCGCCGAAGCCGTCGGGCCTGAGCATCGCCCGCTGGCAGTGGTCCATGATCCACTGCGTGACGGGCTTCACCTTCTCCGCCGCTCGCGCCAGCAGTTCATTGCGCGGACCGAATGCATTGAAGATCATGTTCCCATACAGCAGCAGCATTTCGCGGCCTTCCGATTCGAGTCCCACCGCGTCGGGGAAGACCTTGAGCGGGTAGACTTCGGACAGGTCCTTGACGGCGTCGATCTGTCCCTCGTTGCGGGCCTTGTCCATCAACCGGTCGAGCAGGCTGTCAGCCTCGGCCGCGAAGGTTGCCCGGACCTTTGTCACCGTCTTCGGCGAGAGGATGCGCGCCAGCACGGATCGCGCACGCGTATGGTCCGGTGGATCAGCTTCCAGGATCAGGCTTTTCGGGCGAAACGGCGTCTCCTTGTTGAAATTGGCCAGGCCGACGCCCGCCGATGAGATGAACGTCGTGTGGTCGTTCATGATGGCGCGCACTTCCGCATGACGGGCGCTGGCGTAAATGCCGTACTTGGGAATCCAGACGATCGGGCCTGCTTCGCGCATGCGTTCGTGATCGGCGTACGGGTCGGTCAGGAACGCATCGCTGAACGGGTCGACGTCGACGACGGGAACGCCCGCCGGGGTGATCGCTTCGGCTGATTCGGTATTCATGCTGATCTCCTTTGTCCTGACCGGCAGGGTCTGTTTCAGGTATGCGTCGCTTCGGCGACACCGACGTAGCGCTCAAGCAATGAGGACTGTCTCATCAGGTCCTCGCTGGCACCCGCGTGCACGACTTCGCCATGCTCAAGAATCACGGTCTGCGGTGCAAAGCGCAAAGCCTCATCGATCTTCTGTTCCACCAGCAGCACGGCGACGCCGGTCTGCCGGGTGAGATTTTCGAAGGTCGCCATCAACTCGACGCAAATGATCGGTGCCAGGCCTTCCAATGGCTCGTCGAGCAGCAACAGGCGTGGTTGACCCAGCAGAGTGCGCGCTACCGTGAGCATCTGCTGCTCGCCACCGGACAACTGATGGCCGCCATTGTTGCGCCTCTCGGCCAGCCTTGGAAAGAGCTGATAGGCCTCGTCGATGCAGGCGCGCGACCGCCCCTTGAGCCCTGCGATGAGATTCTCCTCGACCGTGAGCGAGGGGAAGATATCGCGCGTCTGGGGCACGTAGCCCAATCCGGCCCGGGCGCGCTCGCGCGGGGACTGGCGGGTGACGTCCTTGCCGTCGAACTCGATCCGGCCGCTGCTGACATGGGCCAGTCCCATGATCGCTTTCAGCACGGTTGATTTGCCCGTGCCGTTGCGTCCGATCATTGCCAGACGGCCTCCCGCCGGCATCTCCAGGCTGATCCCGTGCAGGATGCGCAAGTCGCCATACCCCGCCGCAACCTCCCGAAGGTGCAGCAGCGGGGGGCGCGCCGGCTGGCTGGCGCTGGTCGTCACGCCGTTGTCCCCAGGTAGACGGCCCGGACCGCCGGGTGATCCCGGATTTCCTGCGGCGTGCCGTCGGCCAGGATCGCGCCCTCGGCGAGCACGACGATGCGTGACGCGAAACTGAACACCAGCCCCATGTCGTGTTCGATCATCAGGATGGCGAGTGCGGGCGGAAGCGCTGCCAACGCGTCGAGGATGATCCGCCGTTCACCCATCGGAACACCGGCCATCGGTTCATCGAGCAACAGCACCCTGGGCTTCAGGGCGAGCGCCAGGGCCATCTCCACCAGACGTTGCTCGCCGTAAGCCATGGCCACCGGCAGCCGATCGCGCAGTCGATCGAGTCCCAGGGTGCAGAGAATGGCATGGGCTTCGTCGCAGACCGCCTTGAAGTCGTCGAGTGGGCGCAACATCCGGTTGACCGAACCGAGCCGCTGGTGGATTGCGAGCTCCACCTGGCGTCGCACGGGTAGTCGCGGCGCAAGCTGCGTGATCTGGAAGGTGCGACCCAGGCCTAGCCTTGCCCGGCTCGGCAGGTCGACGCGGGTCACGTCCCGCCCCCCCATCCAGACACTGCCGGCGCTCGGCGCCAGGTATCCCGTCATCAGGTTGACCAGGGTCGTCTTGCCTGCTCCGTTCGGGCCGATCAGCCCTACACGGTCACCCGCTGCGAGCGCCAGTGACACGGCCCGCGTGACGTGCAGTCCGCCGAACGATCTGTCGAGTTCGCGTACCTCCAGCAGGGCAGTCATGGGGAAACTTCGCCCCCGCCTGATCGCGCCACGCCGTCAGTGTCCCGTCGCGGTGACAGCCATTGTCCCAGTCCGGCCAGCCAGCGATCGCGCGGCAGCAGCACCACCGCGACCAGCAGACCGCCGATGATGAACAGCCAGTGGTAGGGATTCAGCGTCGACGCCGCGTGGTGGATGATCATGAACAGCGCGGTGCCCGCGACCGCGCCATACAACGATCCGGCTCCGCCCAGCACCAGCATCACGAGGGCCTCGGCGGACAGTTCGAAGCCCAGGCTGTCGAGTCCGACGATCTGGTTGGTCTGCGCCGATAGCGCGCCGGCAATGCCTGCGAACAATCCGCTGAGGCCGTAGATCTTGAGGAGTTGACCGGGGATATCCGTCCCGATCGCCGCCATGCGCAGGCGATTCTGGTGTATGCCCTGGCAGGCCAGACCGAATGGCGAGCCCATCAGCCGGCGCATGAAGAACAGGCATACGATCAACGCGACGCCGCTGTAGAGAAACGCCACCTTGCCATACATATCGAAGCGCGCCACTCCCAGGATTGCAGAGGTGTCGAAGCCGGTCAAGCCGTCGTCGCCGCCAGTCCAGTGACGCAACTTGCTCGCCAGGCTGCCGAGGATCTGGCTGACGGCGATCGAGAGCATCAGGAACGTCAGGCCCTGGTAGCGAAGGATGAACAGGCCGGACAGCAGCGCCACACCCGCGCCGGCCGCCGCGCCGATGGCGATGCCCAGCAGCGGATCGGTTGTCAGGTGCAGGGCCGTGAGGCCGGCGGCATACGCCCCGGCGCCGAACAGGGCGGCATGCCCGAGCGTTGCCAGGCCCGCGTAGCCGACCACGAGGTCGAGGGACATGACGAAGATCGCCATGATCGCTATGCGGGAGAGCAGCGGCAACTGTTCGGGAAACAGAAACCAGGCGCCCACGCCAAGCAGCACGAGCAACAAATAGGGCAGCACCCGTTGCACGCTGGTCATGCGCGCCTCGGCATAAGCAGACCACCCGGGCGCCAGGCCAGCAGCAAGGCCATGGCTACAAAGAAAAAGAAGCTCCCATATTCCGACGCGAGGTACTTGCTGGCGGTCTCGACGGTGCCGAGCAGGAGCGCCGCGACGGCCGTGCCGCCAATGCTCCCCAATCCACCCACTGCGACGACGACCAGGACCAGCACGAGATACTTGACCGGGTAGTAGGGCTCCAGCGGCATCAGTTCGGCACCCAGGATGCCGCCCAGCGCGGCCAGCCCCGCGCCAGTGGCGAACGTGAGCACGTAGACCAGCTGAATCGGAATGCCCAGTGACGATGCGGCGCCGGTGTTGTCCACCGTGGCGCGAAGCCAGATCCCGAAGCGGGTGCGGCCGAGCAGCAGGACACTCGCTATCAGGACCGCGGCTCCGACGCCGATCACCAGGAGCCGGTGCAAGGGCAGGGTCCGTGGTCCGAGGACGACTGATCCGGAGAGCCATTCCGGCAGCGGGATCAGCTGCACTTCAGGACCGAACAGGAGGTTGGCGGTTGCCACGAAGAGGAAGGTGAGCCCGATGGTGAACAGCACCTGGTCGAGTTCGCTGCGCCGATACAGGCGGCGCAGCACGAGTACTTCGAGCAGAGCGCCGATGACAGCTGTCCCTGCCACCGCCAGCAGCACGCCCAGGATGAAATCCATTCCCTGCACGCGGATCAGCCAGGCCGCCAGGTAGCCGCCCGTCATTGCGAACGCGCCGTGGGCAAGATTGATGAAGCGCATCAGCCCGAGCGTGACCGACAGGCCCACGGCGATTATGAACAGGACCATCCCGTAGGACAGTCCGTCGATCAGGATATTCGCCAGCAGCGTCAATCAAAGCCCCCGGTCGCGCGAGCGATCGCCGCGCCGGCGTTACTTGCCGAGACCGTGATCGACCTGCGGGCCGAAATTCTGGATCTCCTTGTTGACGAGCCGGTCTCCGTCCCTGGCCACGGTGCGCAAGTAGACGTTCTGGGTGATGTGGCGGGTTTGCGGGTCGATCGACACGGGCCCGCGGGGGCTTTCCCACTTGAGGGACCGGGCGGCGGCCATGGCCTTCTCGCCGTCGCGCTTGCCGCCGGTGGCTTCGATCATCTTGTGGATGACGTGCATGCCATCCCAGGCACCCACCGAAGCGTAGTTCGCCACTGCATCCTGCGACTGCTTCTTCAGGGCGGCCAGGAACGCCTTGTTTTCGGCGGACTCGTGTGCGGCAGAGTAGTGAAATGCGGTATTGAGGCCGAGTGCACTGTCGCCGAATTTCTGAAGGTCGAACTCGTCCATCTCGGCGGTGCCGAGGAACTCCACCCCGGCGTCGCGCAAGCCGTTCTCGTTGTAGGACTTCACGAAACCGAGATTCGGCGGGCCGCCAGGGAGAAACACATAGACCGCTTTCGCACCACTGGCCTTGATGCGCTGCGCGAACGGTGCGAAATCCGTGGTCTTGATCGGCATGCGGATGCTCTCGACCACTTCCCCGCCCAGCTTGGTGAACTCCGACTTGAACGAGTTCTCCGCGTCGACCCCTGGTGCGTAGTCGGTCACCGCCGTGACCACCTTGCGGATGCCTTTCTGATAGGCGTGCTTCGCCATCGGCACCGTGACCTGCCACAAGGTATAGCTGGTACGGACGAAATAATCCGACTTGGGGGTGATCGCCGAGGTGGCGGCATTGAATATCACGGTCGGTGTCTTCGATTCCTGGATCAGGGGCGCGACCGCGAATGCATTGGGGGTGAAAACGAAGCCACCCAGATAGTCCACCTTGTCATTGACGATCAGTTCCTGCGCGACATTCCTGGTTCCTGCCGGGTTCGGCCCGCCGGTATCGCGATAGATGATCTCGACATCCTGTCCCGCCAGCTTGCCACCCTGGGATGCGACGTAGGCTTCGGCGCCGTCCTTGAACAGCTTGCCGTAGTGGGCGAACGGACCCGAGAAAGGCGCGACGATCCCCACCTTGACCGGATCCGCAGTCGCGGGACTCGCGTAGCTGGCGATGGTGAGTGGCAGGCAGGCAGCGAGCAGGCCATGGAGCGTTCTGGAAGTCATTGGGTGTCTCCGGTTTGCCCGGTTCACGCTCGCGGTGCGGCGGCCGGGGGTGTTGTCGGACGGTTGCGCGTGCAGACGTCGCAACCTGAAAACTAGATCCAATCAGTTGCAATGTCAACTAGTTGAAATACCAACCGTTTGGTCGCCAGTCGAGGTCACGGGAGCAATTCGAAGCCCGTTAGGGTGCCTGATCAACACAGCAATGTTGCCTGCATTATCATCGCCCCGGTCCGGCTGAGCGTTTCTCAGGATCTCATCACGATGGCACACACCCTGGAAGCACTCGCGGCACGACTCGACATGGATCCGGTCGAAATCAGGCGTGGTGCAGGCTGGGGTAATGGTTGACGTGCTGGTGGTGGGGGGCGGTAATGCGGCGCTCTGCGCCGCACTGACCGCCCGCGAGGCCGGGGCGTCCGTGCTCCTGCTCGAGTCGGCGCCGCGCGAATGGCGGGGTGGCAACTCCATGCACACCCGCAATCTGCGTTGCATGCACGAGATGCCGCAGGACGTGCTCATCGACGCCTATCCGGAAGAGGAGTACTGGCAGGACCTGCTCAAGATCACCGGCGGCATCACTGACGAAACCCTCGCACGCCTCGCGATCCGGGAATCATCCGCCTGTCGCGACTGGATGCGCAGCCACGGCGTGCGATTCCAGGCGTCGCTGTCCGGCACCCTGCACCTGAGCCGCACCAACGCATTCTTCCTGGGCGGCGGCAAGGCACTCCTGAACGCCTACTATCGCAGCGCGCAGTCGCTCGGCATAGCGGTCCGCTACCAGGCGCCGGTGTCGCGGATCGAGTTGCGCCAGGGCCGTTTCCTGG
>JBBRJB010000133.1:0-6887 GCA_038220085.1 Burkholderiales bacterium | reverse complement strand
AAGAACGCCTTTCCGGCGGCCGGCCGGATTTCCGCCGACTACTACTGCATGGACGGCACCATTCCGCGCAAGGGGTTGGGACGGATGCTGCTGGCCATCGCTGACATGGAGAAGCAATACCAGTTGCGTTGCATGAACGTGTTCCATGCCGGTGACGGCAACCTGCATCCGCTGATCCTGTTCGATGCCAACGTGCCGGGCGAATGGGAACGGGCAGACCGCTTCGGCGCGGACATCCTGGAACTGTGCGTGGAACTCGGCGGCACGGTCACCGGCGAACATGGTGTCGGCGTCGAGAAGATCAATTCGATGTGCGTGCAGTTCTCGGCTCCTGAGCGCGAAACGTTCTTCGCGGTCAAGCGCGCCTTCGATCCGCCCGGGCTGTTGAATCCGGGCAAGGCGATACCGACCCTGCACCGGTGCGCGGAATACGGCCGGGTGCACGTCCAGTACGGTCGCCTCGCCTTCCCCGAATTGCCCCGGTTCTGATGGAGCGCGCATCCGAAGACGCCCTCGTGTCGTTGCGGGAGCAGGTTGCGGCGGCCGACCGTCAGGGACGGCCGCTCACGATCCGTGGCGGCGGCACCAAGGCCTTCTATGGCAGGCCGGCGCTGTCGCCGGAGGACGCGTCGGGGCACTCGGAAGACGCAACCGATCCCGCGCAGGTGCTCGACTGCCGGAGCAACCGCGGTGTCGTCAGCTACGAGCCGACCGAACTGGTGATCTCCGTGCGCTGCGGCACGCCCCTTGCGGAGATCGAGTCGATCCTGGCGGCGAATCGCCAGTACCTGCCGTTCGAGCCGCCGCATTTCGGTGACGGCGCCACGATCGGCGGCATGGTTGCGGCAGGGCTCTCGGGTCCCCGGCGCATGGCCGCAGGTGCGCTGCGCGACTACGTGCTGGGAACCACCTTGCTGACCGCGCGCGCAGACGTGCTGCGCTTCGGCGGCCAGGTGATGAAGAACGTGGCCGGCTACGACGTGTCGCGGCTGCTGGCCGGCTCGCTCGGCGTTCTCGGCCTCATCGCCGAAGTGTCGCTGAAGGTGCTGCCGCTGCCGGTCGCGGAGCAGACGCTGCAGTTCGACTGCGACCAGGCGGAGTCCATCCGCCTGTGCAATCAGTGGGGTGGGCAGCCGCTGCCGATCTCCGCGACCTTGTGGCACGAGGAACGCCTGTCGGTGCGGCTCTCCGGGGCGCGGGCGGCGGTCGACGCGGCTGCGGCCAAGCTCGGTGGCGAGCGACTGCCGGCGCCCGAGGCGCAGGCGCTGTGGCTGTCGGTACGCGAGCAGACCCACGACTTCTTCGCCGATGCCGGCGTGCTGTGGCGCCTGTCGCTGCCGTCGGCGACACCGCCGCTGGCGCTCACCGGCCGTCAGCTGATCGAGTGGGGCGGCGCGCTGCGCTGGTATGTCCCGCTGCACGACCACGCGCCGGCGCAATCGGTGCGGGATCTGGTGGGCAGTCTCGGTGGCAGCGCGACCTTGTTCCGCGCGAGCCCGCGTGCGTCGGTGGAGCGGTTCCATCCGCTCGAGGACACGGTCAGACAGATCCACCAGCGTCTGAAGCGCGAGTTCGACCCCAACCGAATCCTGAATCCCGGGCGCATGTACGACTGGCTCTGATTTCCAATGACTCTCTGGCAACTGTGAACGACTGAATGGAAACGCATCTCGCCGACTGGTTCAAGGGCACGCCCGATGGCATCGAGGCCGAAGCCATCCTGCGTGCCTGCGTGCACTGCGGGTTTTGTACGGCGACCTGCCCGACCTATCAGCTGCTCGGTGATGAGAAAGACGGCCCCCGCGGCCGCATCTACCTGATGAAGCAGGTCATGGAAGGCGCGCAGCCGACCCTGACCACGATGACCCACCTGGACCGTTGCCTCACCTGCCGCAACTGCGAGACGACCTGCCCCTCGGGCGTGCGCTACGGTCATCTGGTCGATATCGGTCGCAAGCTGGTGGAGGAGCGCGTGCGGCGCCCGCTGGGGCAGCGGATGGCCAGAACCGTCCTGCGCGAGGGCCTCACTCGGCGCTGGCTGTTCGACCTGGCCATGCGCCTGGGCAAGCTGGTGAGGCCGCTCCTACCCGAGGTCCTGAAGACCAAGGTGCCCGATGCCCGCGATCCGGGACCCTGGCCGACCGACTCGCATGTTGCCAAGGTGTTGCTGCTGAACAGTTGCACCCAGGGCGCGATGATGCCGGGCATCGATCGCGCCACCGCTCGCGTGCTGGACCGGCTGGGGGTGCAGGCGATCATTGATCCTTCCTCGGGGTGCTGCGGCGCCCTGCGCTATCACCTCAACGACCAAGAGGGCGGCATGGCCGACGCCCGCCGCAACATCGACGCCTGGTGGCCCTACCTGGAGGCCGGTGTCGAAGCAATCGTCATGAACGCGTCCGGTTGCGGCGTGATGGTCAAGGAGTACGGCCACCTGCTTCGCAACGACCCGGCCTATGCCGAGCGTGCGGTCCGGGTGGCGGCAATGACTTTCGACCTGATCGAGTGGTTGCCTCAGCGCCTGGCGCCGGCGCCTTCCCCAGGCGGCGCTGGCGGGAGCGGCGCGGCGGGCGGCGGCCAACGCCCTGGCACCCCCGGGGCACCGGAACTGGCGGCGCGGCGCGTGGCCTTTCATCCGCCGTGTACGCTGCAGCACGGCCAGCAGATCAAGGGCGCGGTGGAACGCCTGCTGGCGGGCTGGGGCGCGCAGATCCTGCCGGTCCCGGACGCCCACCTGTGCTGCGGTTCGGCCGGGACCTATTCGGTGCTGCAGCCGGTCTATTCCCGTGAACTGCGCGACCGCAAGCTTGCAGCCCTGCAATCGGGCGGTGCGGAAGTGATCCTGTCCGCCAACATGGGCTGCCTTTCCCACCTTCAGTCCGGCACCGGCACGCCGGTGCGGCACTGGATCGAGTGGCTGGAGGCGCAGTTGCCGGAAAACCCCCGCGTCGCTGCCGCACCGGTTTCGGCTGCGGCCGCCGCCACGGCAACCGCAGGCTGTTCTGCATCTCGAGGCGCCTCATCTTTTCCCGCAGGGTCCGGCTGATCCTGTGCAGTTCTGCCGCGCGGGTACTGAGCTGAAAATGACGGCCTGATTGAAAGCGGCGCGTCAGGACGTCGCTGCTCAGGCCGCGCGCATCGCGCACAAGGCACGACGTGTCATCGCCTTGCAACTAATCGGTAAAGCCCGTGTCACACCTCCCCTCCAAGATGGGATTCGCCGCCAGGACCTGGCGGCGAACTATCAAAACCTGCCTGGAGAAAGAAACATGAGCGCCGTGGATCTTGACGATATCCCGACCAACACATCATCTAATCAGCACCTCGACGACGTCGTTGGCTCCGTACGAACCCGCCGCTCGTTTCTAAAGTCAGGACTTGGACTGGGGGCAGTAGGCTTTCTCGGCGGCGCGTTGCCGGCATGCGGCGGGCAAGACAGCAACCTGGGCGTAGCCAGCCAGGCTGATCTCGCCGCCGCACCCATCGTGCCGCGCACGTCGAAGATGGGTTTCATGCCTGTCGCGGCCAACTCGCTCGACGCTGTGACGGTGCCCGAAGGCTACCGGCACGCCGTGCTCTGCAGATGGGGGGACCCTCTCTTTCCGAGCTCGCCCGCATGGAAAGGCGATGCCTCCGAAGACGCCGAGGCCCAGCGCCTCCAGTTCGGCGACAACCATGACGGCATGCATTTCTTTCCGCTGAGTCGAGACGGCGGCAGCGAAGGCCTGCTGGTGATGAATCACGAGTACATCAACCAGGAGTACTTCTATACCCCGGAGATCAACTCCGGCGCTGTCCCCTGGTCGGCCGAACATGTCCGCAAGGGTCAGCATGGCCACGGGGTTTCCATCGCCCACATCCGGCTCGAAGGCGGCAGCTGGCAGGTCGTGACCGACTCGGCCTTCAATCGCAGGATCCACGGCAATTCCCCCATGCTGATCACGGGACCTGCCATGGGTCATCCCCTGATGCAGACGTCGGCCGATCCCTCAGGCACGTCGTCGCTCGGCACGCTGAACAATTGCGGCGACGGCTACACGCTCTGGAATACCTACCTTACCTGCGAAGAGAACTTCAACGGCTACTTCGGAACCGGCAGCGGCACCGACCTGCGAACGGCCAGCATGAAGCGCTCTGGGATACCCGCGGCTAGGTCGCCATACCGGTGGGAAGAGCACGACGATCGCTTCGACTATGTGAAGGAGCCGAACGAGTCGAACCGCTTCGGCTGGATCGTGGAGATCGACCCCTTCGACCCGCTCGCGGCACCCAGGAAACGCACGGCACTCGGCCGGTTCAAGCATGAGAATGCCGCGATGACGCTCGCCAGGGACAGCCGTGTCGTGGTTTACATGGGCGACGACCAGGCCAACGATTATCTCTACAATTTCGTGTCCAGCGGGAGCTATAGCGAGGACTTCCCCGGCCTGAATCGCAATCTGCTCGATACCGGCACGCTTTATGTCGCGAAGTTCGGCGCAGGCGCGGGCGAAGGCGACATGATGGGGACTGGCGAATGGGTGCCGCTCAGGCTGGACACTCCTGCCGCAGCCAGCGGCACGCTAGGCGATCTCTTCCCTAATATGGGCGCGCTGTTGATCGACACCCGCCTCGCTGCAGACGCGGTCGGCGCCACCAAAATGGACCGGCCGGAATGGGTGACGGTGCACCCGGGCACCGGCGAAGGCTATTGCAACCTGACCAACAACAGCGCCCGGAAGGCGGTGGATGACGCAAACCCGCGGGTGGCGAACGTGTACGGGCAGATCGTCCGGTGGCGCGAGGCCGGGGCGGACGCAGCCGCCCTCGCATTCGAATGGGACCTGTTCGTCGTTGCCGGCAATCCCCTCGTGCACCCCGATGGTGACCCGAACGCCGGCAGCGCGACCATCGACGCAAACAACACGTTCAACAGCCCGGATGGGCTGGCGTTCGACAGCGACGGGCTGCTCTGGATCCAGACCGACGGCAATTTCTCGAACACGGGACCCTATACCGGCCAGGGCAACAACCAGATGCTGGCGGCGGATCCCACCAGTGGAGAGATCCGGCGCTTCATGGTGGGGCCGTCAGGTTGCGAGGTCACCGGGATCACCTGGACGCCGGACCAGCGGTACCTCTTCATCAATATCCAGCATCCAGGCGAGTACGGAAATCATCCGCACAAGCCTGCCGTGGAACCGACCGAGAATGCGCTGGCCTTCTCACAGTGGCCTGAGGCAGCCGGCGGCCGTCCCCGGTCCTCTACCGTGGTGATCTGGAAGGACGATGGCGGCAAGATAGGCAGCTGAGCCGGTTGCCCGCAGGGGCAGTGGGGAGCTCATCGGTGTTCCCTTCATATGGAACGTGACACAAGCTAGCGGAACGCGCCGCGCGCTGCCGAATCGCTGTAGGACTTGATCGGCGTGCCGCGGTACAGGATCTTGGCGCTACGCTCGGTCAGTTCCTTGTGCAGTCTGATCATGTCGGGCTGCTGATCCGCCGTCGGAACCGGCTCGTGCTCGAAGGTCCTGATGCGGTCGACGCCGCGCACCAGGGTGGCCGCGTCCTCGCCGTGCAGCTGCCGCACCGAGGTGGGGATGTAGCGGATCGCAAAGCCGATGCGCCGGCCGTCGGACGGATTCGGCTGGGACCCGTGCACGATCCGCACATGGTGCAGCGACATTTCGCCCGGCTTCAGGTCCAGGCGCACCGCTTTCCCGGCGTCCACCTCGACCGCGACCTCCTGGCCGCGCGAAAGCAGGTTGTTGTCGTTGAAGGTGTCCCTGTGCGGCACCTGGTCCATGAGGTGAGTGCCGGGAATCACTTCCATCGCGCCGTTGGACTGGTTGCTCTGCGTCAGTGCCACCCACGCGGTGACGACGTCGGGCGAGGACAGGCCCCAGTAGGTGGAGTCCTGGTGCCACGATACGAAGGCCGGGGTGTTTGCCTCCTTGATGAAGAAATTGCTGGTCCAGCAGAGCAGGTCGGCACCGTAGAGGTCCTCGATGGCATCGAGGATCTTCTCGTGGTGAACCACATCCGACAGGAACTTGAACAGGAGGTGGGACTTGTGGCGCAGTTCGCCGCGCAGGGGGCCGCCGGTGCTTTGCTCGAAGGCCTCGAGTTTTTCCCGCACGGCAATCGCGGCCGCTTCGTCCATCACCCGTACCGGACTCAGGTAGCCCTCACGGCGGAATCGGTCCACCTGTTCTTCGGTCAGCAGCTTGGTCATGGCATCCTCCTGGGACTTCAATGGTGGTACGGGGCCCCGGGGCTGGCGCGCCGCGGCGGGGCCGTGGGAATAAGGCTTGATTGCCGGTTCAGTTGCGGGCTCAGTTGCGGGCTCAGTTGCGGGCTCAGTTGCCCATGGTGGCCGGCAACCACAGGGCGATCTGCGGAAAGGTGATGATGATCGCCAGGACCAGCAGTTGCAGACCCAGGTAGGGCCAGATCGAAACGAAGATGTCGGTCAGGCTGATCTCCGGCGGCGTCACGCCCTTGAGATAGAAGGCGGCCGGCCCGAACGGCGGCGAGATGTAGGAGATCTGCATGTTCATGCAGAACAGTACGCCGAGCCAGATCGGATCGAACCCCAGCTTGGTGGCGACCGGCACAAAGATCGGCGCGGTCAGCAGCAGGATGCCGATCCAGTCGATGAAAGCGCCGAGGACGATCCAGATCGCCTGGATCATCAGCAGCACGCCCATCGGACCGAGAGGGAACGCGGTAAGGAAGTCCTGGATCATCGTCGTGCCGCCGGCGAGCGTGTAGACGCCGATCAGCGCCGACGAGCCGAAGAACAGCCAGTAGAGCATCGCGGTGGTGCGAGTCGTCTCGGTGATCGCCTGGCGGATGTTGGGCCAGTTGAGCTGGCGCTTGGCAAGCGCCGCGAGCGCCGCGCCGGC
>JBBRJB010000132.1:0-6894 GCA_038220085.1 Burkholderiales bacterium | reverse complement strand
AAGAAGCACAACCTCCAGGATTCGGTGAACCGTCGGATGATCAATGCCGACGACAAGCTGAAGGTCATCTTCGGCAAGGCCCAGGTCTCGATGTTCGAAATGACCAAGCTGGTCAGCAAGCACATCAGCTAGACGGCCATCGTCTGTACCGGCAAAAGCGGCCTGCGGGCCGCTTTTGCTTCTTAAACCCGCCAGAACGCCGGGTTGCCGAACGTGTTCTTCAGGTGGTCGATGAACATGCGCACGCGCAAGGGCAGGTGGCGTCGCTGGGGAAAGACCGCATGGATGGCATTGACCGGCGCGCCGAAGCCGTCCAGCACGGTCCGCAGCCTTCCCGCCTTGAGATCGTCCGCCACCTCCCACATCGAACGCCAGGCCAGCCCGTGGCCGCTCGCCTTGATCCCGCCCAATGAGACCGGCTCCGGGTAGAAGCTGAATGCCGGACTGGCGTGTTTATGGATACTGGCGGTTGAAATAGACTGTGTAGCAGGGGCCGTTGCGGATTCTTTGCAGGATCCGGGCCGCAGGTTCTTCACGCAATCAAGAGGTTCTCAATGAATGCAGCTTCAATCGACCTGAAACTTCCCGCCGGCGTCGAGATCAATGCGCCGGTGAGCGCCGAGTTCGCGCAGATCCTGACCCCTGAGGCGCTGGCACTGGTGGCCAGGCTTCACCGCGAATTCGAGCCCCGTCGCAGGCAGCTGCTGGCGGCCCGGGTTGAACGCACCCGGCGGCTCGACGCCGGGGAGCGTCCGGACTTCCTGGCCGAGACGAAGGCGGTGCGGGAGGGTGACTGGAAGATCGCACCGATCCCGGAAGCGCTCCAATGCCGCCGCGTGGAAATCACCGGTCCGGTCGACGCCAAGATGGTGATCAACGCCTTCAACTCGGGCGCGGACAGCTACATGACCGACTTCGAGGATTCCAATTCACCCAGCTGGAGCAACCAGATCCAGGGTCAGATCAACCTGAAGGCGGCCATCCGCCGCGAATTGACGTTCCAATCGGGAGACAAGTCATACCGCTTGAGCGACCGCATTGCGACCTTGCAGGTCCGGCCCCGCGGCTGGCACCTGGACGAAAAGCATGTGCTGGTGGATGGCGCACGGATCTCCGGTGGCCTCTTCGACTTCGGGCTGTTCCTCTTTCACAATGCCCAGGAGCTGATCCGACGGGGCGCGGGACCTTTCTTCTACCTGCCGAAGCTCGAGAGCCATCTGGAGGCGCGGCTGTGGAACGACGTCTTCGTCCTCGCGCAGAAGGAGGTGGGCATCGCACAGGGCACGATCAAGGCCACCGTCCTGATCGAAACGATACTCGCTGCCTTCGAGATGGACGAGATCCTCTATGAGTTGCGCGAGCATAGCGGTGGCCTGAACGCCGGGCGCTGGGACTACATCTTCTCCTGCATCAAGAAGTTCAAGCTGGACCGGGAGTTCTGTCTCGCGGACCGGGCCAAGGTGACGATGACCGCGCCGTTCATGCGGGCCTATGCGCTGCTGCTGCTGAAAACCTGCCATCGCCGCAATGCGCCTGCGATCGGCGGCATGAGCGCGCTGATCCCGATCAAGAACGATCCGGCCAGGAACGAGATCGCCATGCAGGGCATCATCGGTGACAAGCGCCGCGATGCGACCGACGGCTACGACGGCGGCTGGGTCGCCCACCCCGGGCTGGTGGAGCCGGCGATGAAGGAATTCGTGGCGGTACTTGGTGACAGGCGCAACCAGATCGACAAGCAGCGCAACGACGTCAAGGTCAGCGCCGTCGAACTCCTGGACTTCAAGCCGGAGACGCCGATCACGGAAGCCGGCCTGAGAATGAACATCAACGTCGGCATTCACTACCTGGGTGCCTGGCTCGCCGGCAACGGTTGTGTTCCGATCCACAACCTGATGGAGGACGCGGCCACGGCGGAGATCAGCCGCAGTCAGGTCTGGCAGTGGATCCGATCGTCCAAGGGCGTGCTGGACGACGGCCGCAAGGTGACGCCGGAACTGGTGCGTGCCTTCATTCCGGCGGAACTCGGAAAGATCAAGGAACTGGTCGGGGCCGAGTCGCCGACCTATGACCGGGCAGCCCGGATCTTCGAGCAGATGAGTACTCAGGACGAGTTCGCCGAGTTCCTGACGCTGCCACTCTACGAGGAGATCTGAGCAGCGCGCTTTTGCCGAGGCGCGCGGGCGCCGGTTCGATCCGGGGCCACTCAATCGAGGGCGATGCGATAGGGCTCTATCGCTTCGAGATCCGGTAAGCTCCCCAGCCCCGGGCTGGTGCCGAGCAGAGACTGGCCGTTGTGAACGATGGCCATGGGTCCCCACAGCAGGGTGCGCAGCGGATTGGGATTGGCGTCGATCTCCAGCATCCCGTCGCCGCCGGCCGCGGCCAGCAGATGGCCCGACGCGAGCAGACCGACGCCCGCGCCGAGGTAGTGCGGGCAGAAACGCAGGCCGGCGTGCAGGATCCGGCGGGCGACCGGCAGGCAACCGGAGAAGCCGCCCCATTTGGCGAGGTCGGGCTGGATCACCGACAGTGCCCCCGAGCCGATTGCCGTGTCGAAGTCCGCGAACCCGGAAACGTTCTCGCCGGCGGCCAGCGCAATGCTGCTGACGGACTGCAGCGATTGCCACTCGTACCACGGCATGTCGGCACGCAGCGGTTCCTCCAGCCACGCCAGGTTGAAGGGCTCCAGCCGCGGCACGAACGCCAGGGCCTGCTCGCGGGTCCAGGCCTGGTTGGCGTCGACCATCAGCACCGCGTCGGGTGCAAGCGTGCTGCGCAATTGCGCGAGGTTGTCCAGGTCGCGGTCGATGCCGAAACCGACCTTGAGCTTGAAAGCCCGATAGCCCTCGGCCTGGCGGTCGGCCGCCAACCGAGCGGGTGCATCGGGATTGAGTCCGCTTGCGTAGACCTGGACGGAGTCGGAGTGGCCGCCGAGCAGTTGCCACAGCGGCTGGCCCGACTTGCGTGCGATCAGGTCCCAGGCGGCGATGTCCAGTCCCGCGATGCCATGGGCAATCGGCCCGGGCTCGCCGGACTGCAGCGCCAGCACCGCCGTGCGTTGGGTCAGTTCCTGGAACAGGGTGGCCGGGGAGCGCCATTGCCGGCCGATCGCCAGCGGCGCCAGCACCGAATTCACCAGTCGCGCGCGGTGCTCGGCGCCCACTGCCGGAAAGTTGCACCAGACTTCGCCCCAGCCCTGGGCCCCTTCGTCGTCGGTCAGCCTCAGCAGCACGGCCGGTCGGTCATGCATGATGCCGAAGGAGGTCTGCACCGGTGTCTGCAATGGCACCCGATAGACAAGGACATCGATCGAACGCAGCGTCAGCCCGATGGCGGGCAGGTCGTCGGGGGAGCGGGCGGTGTCGGGGGACTGGGTGGTAAATGTCAAGGTTTCAGATCCATTTCAAATCGGACATAGTCGCCACGATAGGTGACTTCGCCAACATAGACGACGGTACGGTCCGGAGCAAGGCAAAGCCGCCTGACCAGTGCGACCGGCGAATTGACGGAAATGCCCAGGTGGGCCGCGACCTCGCTGTCGGCCGCTGCAATGGTGACGCTCTGGTGGGCCTGGGCGATATCCACTGCCAGGTCGAGCAGCACCGGAATCACGGTTTCGCGGCGAAACCGTCCGGGCGCGAGCCGGTAGACCCGGTCATCGAGGAAGATCGAAATGACGCAGTAGGCCACGCCGTCGCGGGAATGAACCCGCCGCGCAAAGTGGTACGCGGGCGCCGGCATACCTTCTTCGTCGGCGAGCAACGGCAATGCCTTGGACTCTTCGATCAGGGTGAGCTTGGGCTTGTCGTGGCGGTAGACGTCGGCCAGCTCGCGCAAGCTCGTCTGCATCGTCAACGCCCGCGGACGGGGCGGGCGCGCCGTGACGAAAGTGCCGCGTCCCTGCTGCGGCGAGACCAGGCCTTCCCGGGCCAGCAGGTCGATTGCCTGCCGTACCGTCACCCGTGCTAGGCCGAAGTCCGCGATCAACCGATCCAGGGAGGGCAGTCGTTCACCCGGCAGCCACTGGCCGCGTTCGATGCGGCCTCGCAGGATATCGGCCAACTGCGCATAGCGGGGCAGGGGGCTGCGGCCGAACGTGGGCTTCGCGGGTTTCATGCAAGGCTGGCTGAAAACATTCCATCTATAGTACGATTAGCCCTGTAGTCAGGCAACGAGGCAGGCCACGCGCCGCCTCTCGGCGGTGCCGCAACGACAGGAGACGTACGACGGATGTCCAATCGCCCGACGGCCAGCGCACTGCCCATCGACGCTTCGGGCGTTTCGCCGTGGATGGCGCATCTCCGGCGCGCGGTAATGATTGCCGTTCCCTGGGCGCTGATCATCCTGGTCTGGTACGCGATCGCGTACTCGGGTCTGATCAATCCGAGTCTCGTGCCCCGACCACACCAGGTCGCGACGCGATTCTGGGACCTCCTGACGCAAGGCCGACTTCTTGCCGACATGTGGATGTCCACCCAGCGGGTGTTCCTGGGCGTGGCCAGCGGCATCATCCTGGCCGTGCCGGTAGGTTTCGTACTGGGATGGTATCGGCAGGTGCGGCACTTCATTGATCCGCTGATCAACTTCTTCCGTGCGCTGCCCCCGATCGCCCTGATCCCGCTGGTGATCGTCTACTTCGGAATCGGCGAGTCCGCCAAGATCGCGATCCTTTTTTACGCATCGTTCTTCTCAGGCGTGATCGTGATGTATGAAGGCGTGGCGCAGATCAGCCCGATCTTCATCCGGGTGGCAAAGACCCTCGGAGCCACCGACGGTGAAGTCTTCCGCAAGGTGATCCTCCCGCTGGCCGTGCCGCACATCCTGACGGCGCTGCGGGTGGCTTTGGGGGTGGCCTGGGCGACGCTGGTCGCCTCGGAACTGATCGCCGCGCAGCAGGGCCTGGGCGCGATGATCCAGAACGCTTCGTCATTCTTCCAGCTCGACATCATCTACGTCGGCATCATCTGCATCGGCCTGATCGCACTGGCGATGGACCTGGCGCTGCGGGCCGCTACACGCCGGCTGGTTGCATGGCAGGATCGGATCGCATGATGGACAGTCAGCCCGGGGCGGCGTCCGCCCGGATCAGCTTCGACCACGTGTCGGTCCAGTTCCCGTCGGCCCGAGGTCCCCTGCGGGTGGTCGACGACGTTTCCTTCACGGTGGTGGACCGGGAGTTCGTCTCCATCATCGGTCCCTCCGGTTGCGGCAAGACGACGATGATGAACCTCGTCGCCGGCTTCGTGAAACCGAACAGCGGCACGGTGCTGCTGGACGGCAAGCCGATTGCCGGTCCGGGACCGGAGAGAGGCGTGATCTTCCAGGAGTACGGCGTTTTCCCCTGGCTCAGCGTAGAGGACAACATCGCATTCGGACTCAGGCTGGCCGCCAACCGCAAGCGTCCGGCTGAACGCAAGGAGATATGCGAGCGCTACATGCGGCTGATGGGATTGACGGATTTTGCTCTCGCCTATCCCAAAACGCTGTCTGGCGGTATGCGCCAGCGCCTGGCCATTGCCCGCGCCTACGCGGTGAGTCCGCAGTTCCTGCTGATGGACGAGCCGTTCGGCGCGCTGGACGCGCAGACGCGCTCCTCGATGCAGGACCTGCTTCTGGAGGTGCTGGCAGCCGAACGGAAGACGGTCATGCTGATCACCCATTCGGTGGAGGAGGCGATCTACCTGTCCTCCAGGATCATCATCGTCACGGCGCGGCCGTCGCGAATCCGCGAAGTGATTGACGTGCCGTTCGACTATCCCCGCGATGGCAGCCTGCACGAACGACCCGAGTTCGCGCAGATGCGGGCCCACATCCGGGACCTGGTCATGCAGGAGTACGCCGCGCAGGCGCGGCAGAGTTTCGCGGTGACGGGCTAGCAATCCGTTGCGGCAACCGTCCCGGTTGCCGACCGGGCTGTCAACACAAGAGGAGATGAACATGAAGCAGCAGGACAAGCAGGCGAAGCGACGCGACTTTCTCTCGACCGGCGTCAAGGCGGGCCTGGCGGCGGGGGCCGGCGCATCGGCGCTGGCGACTATCGGCCACTTCAACCTCGCCCGGGCGCAGTCCAAAACCAAGGTCAAGCTGGGCTACCTTCATACGCCCGCGGTCGACGGGCAGGTCTGGGTCGGCATCGACAACGGCATGTTCGAGAAGCAAGGCATCGAATTCGAGACCGTCCAGTTCACGACCGGCCTGGAGCTTTTCCAGGCGATGATCGGCGGCAGCCTCGACATGCTGGTCACCGGCGCCGTCATGTCGAACTTTCCCGCGCGCGGACAGGGCACGGCCTTCCTGCTCAACAACGTCGAGTTCGCGACCGCGCAGCTCTGGGTCCGGGAAGACCAGGACATCAAGAGCTTCGCCGATCTCAAGGGCCGCAAGATCTCCACCACCACCGGCACCACGGCGCATGTGTTCCTGGACACCGCCTTGAAGGCCAACGGTCTCGACCCGAAGAAGGACGTCGAGATCGTCAACCAGCGCATGGCCGAGGCGGTGACCTCCTTCATTTCCGGCGCAGTCCCCGCCGTGGCGCTGTGGGTGCCTTTCGACGTGACGGTCAGGGAGAAGGTGCCGCAGGCCAGAAAGCTGATTGATGCATCCGCTTACTATCCGGAGGCTGCAATCGTCGGCGGCTGGGTCGCGCGCAACGAATATGTCGAAAAGAACCAGCCGACGCTGGTGTCCATCATCAAGGGATGGGCCGATGCCAACGACTACCTGCTCGCCAATCAGGACAAGGCGGTGGCCGCCCTGCAGGCCAAGCACTACCAGAACGTGGCGCCGGCGGCATTTGCGGAGCAGTTCAAGGCGTCCAAGTACTTCACCTCGTCGGAATGGCGAAAGCTGTACGCCGACGGCACGGCGACCCGCTGGCTGCAGCAGGTG